>NZ_JACJUP010000920.1:0-2980 GCF_014748295.1 Planktothrix sp. FACHB-1355
CCAGGGTCGCCCAGTCAAAGAGCCAAGTCATCCGAAATTATGTCACGGAATGTCCGGAAATGTCCAGTTTAACTCCTACTAAAAGATTACTCCTCTATCAATAGTTTGGCATCAAAGTCGGTACTGGTGGTACACAATGCTGGCGGCACGATGAACTAAAGAGTGGCGATATACTAGGGTGTTGAGATCGTCTGCATAACCGCCACCAATAACGCACGCGACGGGATAGCCGGCGGCGACGCAGGTACTCAAAACTTGCATTTCGCGGCGGAATAGGCCGGTGTCTGTGAGGCATAATTTGCCTAAGCGATCGCCTGCATGAGGGTCAACTCCAGCATCGTACAATACTATATCTGGCTTCACTTGGGAAAGTAAGTCCGGCAGATATTGGGCCAGGGTTTGCAGGTAGGCGTCGTCTTCCATCCCGACTGGTAAGGAAACATCCAAATCGCTTTTTTGCTTGGTGCCTGGAAAGTTAACTTCGCAGTGCATTGAGAAGGTAAAGACGCTTTTGTCGTTTTGAAAGATAAAAGCTGTGCCGTCTCCTTGATGAACGTCTAAGTCCACAATCAAGACTTGGCGGACAAGTTCCATTTTTTGGAGAAGACGGGCGGCAATAGCTAAATCGTTAAAAATACAAAAACCGGAGCCATAATTGGGAAAGGCGTGATGAGTTCCTCCGGCGGTATTGCAGGCTAAACCGCGAGTTAATGCCAGCTCGGCTGTGAGGATAGTACCGCCTACAGCCACACAAGTACGATTCACCAGTGCTGGACTCCAAGGTAATCCAATCCGCCGAATCGCTTTGGCGTCGAGGGTTCCTTCACAGTAAGCTTGGATGTAATCGGGGGTGTGAACTAATTCTATCCACTCTGGCGGTGGACGTTTGGGTGTGTGGAATTGTTCTGGCTGGGCAACGCGATCGGTTAACAGCAGTTCGTATAGTTGCCGAAATTTCCGCATCGGAAAGCGATGCCCCTCTGGCAGCGGTGCGATGTAATCTGGATGATATACCAGCGGCAAGTCCATTACCAATTTGTAAGCTAGGTTTATCTATAGTTTTGATTGCCTGCACGACATTTTAAGCTTTTTCATCTTGAGAAAACTAGAAGTATTTACTTGTTTTTTGGATAAATGATACACCCGCACACAGAACTCCGTTATATAAACAAAATTATAGGCTACGGCGTGTTTGCCACTAAACTCATTCCCAAAGGTACTATTACTTGGGTTTTAGATGAATTAGATCAAAGGTTTTCTCCATCTTACATATTATCGCTCAACCCGATTCTGCGAGAAAAACTGCTCAAGTATTGTTATCGGGATAATGAAGGTACATATATATTGTGCTGGGATATCGGCAAATTTGTAAATCATAGCTTTAATTCCAGTTGTATCGGTACGGCATACAAATTTGAATTGGCTGTCAGGGATATCCATCCGGGCGAGGAATTGACAGATGACTACGGTTATTTGAATTTAGACAAACCTTTTTATTGTTTTCCCGAAAAAGGTAGTCCAAGAACAAAGGTAATGCCTGATGATATTTTGCAATATTATCCAGAGTGGGATAAAAAAGCAGTAGAAGCCATGAATTACTTTAACCAAGTTCAACAGCCGTTAAAAGGTTTAATCAATCATAAATATCTCGATAAAGTTAATGCAGTTGCTGAAGGAAAAGAGGAAATGGACTCAATCCTTAACGTTTATTACGAGCGCTCTAAAAAGTTAAAGTTTGTTAGCTAGAATAAAATTAAATACATAGAAATTACGACTACTCAAACACTAAACTTTGACAGTTATTCCATATTTATAGGTTGCCTCTATGCGTCGTTTGCATCTACTGCTAGGAGAAAAAACTATGCAGGACACTACCCAAAAATTAAACTCTCGTCGCCAGCAAAAAACTTCGATCGCCAAATCGGTTGGCTCGCGTTTATTTCTTTCAGTTTTGGGCGGTTCTTTAGTGGGATTGGGATGTGCTTCTTATTTATTCTACCAAGAACTTGTGAAACAGGCACGAGCGGAATTGACGGCAAGCCTAGAGGTAAATGCTCAAAACTTAGAAGGCAGTTTCAATAGCTTTGAAAACTCAACCAAACTGGTTGCAGCATCTGCAACCACACTCTACGAGGCTGGAGAACGACGCGAACAAGTTTATGTTAATTTAATCGGTCGTTCTTTGAAAACTATCCCTTTAGGAACTGGACTGGGTTTCGGTCAGCCACCACAAAAGCGTTTAATTATTCCACAGCGAAAGTATGCTTACCCTTTTGCGATTAGAGAAAATGATGGGAAGGTAATTGCTAAGGGGGGAGAATCTAGTCCAGATGATTACAAAGCAAGTTATTTTATCGAACCGATTAAAGCAGGTAAGCCTATTTGGTTGGAGCCAATTTCTTATTTAGAAACAACTGTGGAACCTCCACAACAAACAGTCAGTACAAGTTATTCACTACCTTTTTACAACAATAAAAAAGAGTTACTGGGGGTACTGGCTCAAGATTTAGAGTTAGGTTTTCTCAGCGTGAAATTATCACACCCAGTAATGAGGGATAAAGGATATTTTGCGCTGGTGAGTTCCAAAGGCAATTTGATCGCTTATCCACCGAACCCCGAATTAGCACTTGAATTGAAACCTTTTCCAGAAATTAATAATTATTCCCAACTTTGGCAACGGATTCAAAAAAATATCCAAACTGGTAAGAAAAACAGCGGTATTATATCTTGGCAAGATGCGGGCGGGAAAAGAGAATATTGGGCTTATAGGAGAATCGCTAATAATAATTGGATATTGCTGGCGTCGGTGCCTCAGTGGGTTATTGTTGGCCCATTGTTGCAATTTACAGTAGGGGGAACTCTCTTGGCAGCGCTTGGTGCATCTATTGTGCTGGCTATAGTAGTTTTTCTATTTGTCAAACGCTTAAATCAACGTCTACAGCCTATTATGGATGAATGTAATTTATTGGCTGAAGCTAGT
>NZ_JACJUP010000921.1:0-2976 GCF_014748295.1 Planktothrix sp. FACHB-1355
CGCTGGTTCTCTCCGGAGTTACCTTGTTGTGCTTGTTAGCGATCGCTCTTTTGCAAGTGCCCCATTTAAACCAACTCCTGTCTAAATCAAAAAATGCCTCAGAAGCAGAATTAAAAAAGGAGGTAGAGACAGAAAGAGTCCGCTTGAATTTGATTAAAAATCTTCCTTCTTTGGGTTTTAATAATTTAATTGCCGATTGGGTAATGCTTAACTTTTTACAGTACTTTGGTGACGATCCTGCACGCGATCGAACGGGATACGAACTGAGTTCGCAATACTTTGATATTATCATAGACCGAGATCCAAGGTTTTTCGACTCATATGTTTTTCTATCTACCAGCGTTACGCTGTACGCAGGCAAACCAGAAAAATCTGTGGCTTTAATGGAAAAAGGATTGAAGTCACTCTCTCCCCAATTGCCTGGAAAATATTATTATGTTTGGCGCTATAAAGGAATAGATGAATTACTCTTTTTAGGGAAACCAAAAGCAGCCAAACGCTCCTTTGAAATGGCGGCGCAGTGGGCTCGCCTTCGTTCCGATCCGGAAAGCCAAAATGTAGCCACCCTTTCTGAAAGAACGGCTAGTTTTTTGTCTAAAAACCCCAACAGCAAGTTAGCGCAAGCGGGTGCTTGGTCTATGGTATTGGGGAATGCTGTAGACGATCGCGTCCGCAAGCTTGCTATTAGCCGTATTGAAGCGCTAGGTGGTAAGGTAAATATCACCCCTGAAGGAAGAGTTGAAGTTACCCTGCCAAAAACAGATTAATCTCCCTTCTGATTAATTGTTCCAAATCGACTACTAACACAATAACTAATGACTAAAAACTAATGACTACCCCCGCACTTTCATTACCCATCCTATCCACCGCGCACAAAGCATAAGTTCCCGGTTCAACAGCAGCAACATTTGTCGCCGCCGAAAAAACTTTCAGCAGCGTCCACGTACTGCCATTTTGCTGATAAAGAGTCCAAGAACGAATATCTGCATTGTTGGTAGCGTTCCAATTTAGCTTACCATCTTTGACGATCGCTCCCGTTGGTACAGTCGGCGGTGCAGCATCTATCCACTGCATTATCGGTACTAATGCAGGTTGGGCATAAATTGATTTTTTGAGAGCATCAGCAATGCCCAAACGATTTTGTAATAAATCCTTCATACTATAAAAAACATTCCCCAAAGAAAGACGATCGCTCAAACTGCGACTAATCTCAACTTGTCTGGTAATTTCCGCAACCGTCCAGCTTTTTCCATCCAGCAATCCCAGCTTATTACCAGTATAAATATGTTTGCCCTTCGGGTTATTTTCAGTCCACCATTTTAGCAAAACTGGATAACTTTGTGCTGGCGGATCGATCCGCCAGTAAAGTTGTGGCGATAAATAATCAACCCAACCTTGTTCTAGCCATTTCTTCGAGTCTGAATAAAGTTCGTTATAAGCATCCAGTCCGCGAATTTGAGCAGGTTGTCCGGGACGATAAATTCCAAATGGGGCAATCCCAAACTTAACATAAGGCTTTTCGGCGTGGATTCCATCAGCCAGACGACGCACCATTTGATTAGTATTTTCGCGTCGCCAGTCACCTAAAGAAAGTTGCCCTCCGCTTTTTTGATAAGCAGCGTAAGAGTTGCCATCCGGGAAAGTTTGACCCGCAATCGGATAGGGATACCAATAGTCATCGATTTGAATGCCGTCTACATCATAGCGACGCACAACATCGAGAATTACGTTGTAAGTCCAGTCCCGCACAATTGCAATTCCTGGGTCTACCCAAAGTTCGTTGCCATATTTGCAAACAACTTCAGGATGAGTAACTGTAATGTGAGGGGCGACATTCGGTGATGGTGATGTGGATGTTCTGACCCGGTAGGGGTTGAACCAAGCATGAAGTTCAATATTGCGCTTATGGCTTTCTGTGATGACAAACTCCAGGGGGTCGTAAAATGGTTCTGGAGCTTTGCCTTGTATTCCTGTTAGCCAAGCACTCCAAGGTTCCAATTTAGAGTAATAAAAAGCATCCCCTTCTACGCGCACTTGTAAAATTAAAGCGTTGAAGTTTAGCGCTTGTATAAGATCGAGTATCGCGATCAGTTCGGCTTTCTGTTGGGCAACTGAAAGAGCCTGTTTTGAAGGCCAATCAATGTTCCAACCCGTTGTCACCCATACACCGCGAAATTCCCTTCTGTGGCTAACGCTGACTGTTTTTCGCAGTGTAACTATATATTTTGATGGAATGGGAGTTACCTGTTTCAGATAAACTAAAGCTTGATAAATAAAAGTCGCCACCTCGCCACGAGTAGCAAACTCAAGCGGTCTGAGCATTTGCAAAGTAGGATAGTTAACCACCATATCTGCGCTGGTAGCGATCGCTATCTTATCCCTGGCATAACTGGGAATAAAATTAGCATCTTGATAAATTTTTGGCAGTTCTGCATTGAGATTAACTGTAGTGGTAATTCCCAAACCGCTAACCAACGAAATGAGAGCTTGTACCCTAGTAATCTTATCTTCAGGACGGAAGCGCCCGTCGGGATAACCGGATAAAAACTCAGTTTCGTAAGCTTTTTTTATGGCAGCCGCAGCCCAGTAATTAGAACCGACATCCACAAAAGGTACATATTTTCGCTTCCCAGGTATTGGAAAAGCTTTTACTACAATTGCCGCAAACTCAGCGCGAGTCATAGCTTGATTGGGTCGAAAAGTTTTGTCGGGAAAACCGCTAACAATGCCGCGCTGTACTAAACCTTCAATAAATAAGCGTGCCCAATGATTTTGAATATCGGAGAAACCAGTCAGGGAAGTTACCATATACAACTAAATTTAGAGTCGGTGCATCTGCTCGATCGATCGCAGGATACGTAATGTATACCAACTCTAAATACAACTACCCGGATATTTGCCAATTAAAGATGAGAATTGGGCATAGGGCATTGACGATCGAAAATTATGAATTTTGAGCAACGAGTTTTTTATTCA
>NZ_JACJUP010000922.1:0-2964 GCF_014748295.1 Planktothrix sp. FACHB-1355
CGTAGTCGAGGCGTCTGCTTGGGTGAAGGGTTGAAATAAACGTTGCTGTTGTTCGTAAGATATGCCAATGCCTGTGTCTTGCACCCGAAAGCAAATCCACTCAGAAGATTTGGGATCTTTATAATTATGCGATTCGCGGGTAACTGTCAGCTTTACTTTACCGTGTACCGTAAATTTGGCAGCGTTGCTGAGCAGATTGAACAAGATCTGCTGCACTTTAGTTTGGTCGGCGTACATGATGCCCAGGTCTTCGTCGCAAATAATCTCTAAGACATTGACATTTTTTTCCACCAAGGGCTTAACTGTAGTGACAACGTTATTAACGATATTCTTGAGCGCAAATGTCTCCGGGTAGAGAGTCATTTTTCCCGCTTCAATTTTCGACAAGTCGAGAATGTCGTTAATCAATGCCAGCAAATGTTTGCCGGCTGAGTTGATTGATTGGAGATCGCTGACAAATTCTGCCTCGTCTAAATTGAGTTCTTGGGCGTCTTCTTTGAGCAGTTGGCTCAAGCCTACGATCGCATTTAACGGTGTCCGCAACTCGTGACTCATATTGGCGATAAACTGGCTTTTAGCTTTGTTAGAAGCTTCAGCTAATTCTTTAGCTATTTCCAGTTCTTTGGTGCGATCGGCTACCCGTTCGATCAAATGATTGAAAGAAATTGCTAATGAGCCGATTTCATCTTTTGTAGTTACGGGAACTCGCAAGTCGAAATTAGACTCTCTCGCCACTTGCTCGGCTACTTCTGTTACACTGACGACCGGTTTGGCGATCGCACGACTGCTACGGTATGCCACAATTGAGGCGATCGCTACCGATAGCAGCATACTCAGGATAATAATCTGTTTTTGCAGTCGTTGTGCATCTTCTATGGCCATTTCCCCTTGTCGTTCGCGATCGCGAGCGATTTGAAGGATGTTTGTCAATTCCCCGCGCAGGCGTTCCCAGCCGATCGCTTCTGGCCCTACCACCATCTTCTCTAGCTGCTTGTGTAGCGATTTTACCGCCTCTGGCGATAATGGCAAGCGATCGAGCTGCTGCAAAATTGACTCGGTAGTTTGTCTGTAGGATTCTAACTTTGTTCCGTAAGCCTGCAATAAAGCCTTCATCGTCGCGGGATCTGCGGCTGACCGAGAGGGATTGCTTTCAACATAGCGTGCAATTTTATCCCGCAATTTCTTGCTTTGGGCCATAGCTTCGCGAAAGCGGGTTTTTTCTGTTTGCAATCGTCCTAAATCCGACTCCAATACACTAGCTAATCGCGAAGTCTGCAATTCCGTCTTTATTGTCGCCTCTTTGAATTCACTCAAAAGTTGCGATTGCGCCCGATCGTCAGCTAGTTGCTTTATTTCTTTTCCCTGGTAATAGTCTGCCATTACCAGTCCGCTAAATGAGCCAAAAAAGGCAATTGCAATCGCTAAAAAATACCCCTGACCGATTTTTTGCTGGAAGCGCCAGTCACTCGCTTTTCGTTTCCAACGGGAGAGAAATTCCGGTTTTAACAACTTGCTATAAACCTGAGCAGTTAAAACTTTTTCGCTTTCTATATTTTTGTCAGAAGCCGTTAATTTTTCGAGTTGCACCACCATAAATTCCTTGTCCTCCCGCGAAAAAAGATGTCTCACTCTTGTAAATCGAACTACCTCAACTGCCAATTTAAACTCAGCATTAGTACTGTAATATCACAACACCTAGCTCGGTATCCAATTGCTTTAGATTTATTCCCCATCCTCCGCCAGAGTGATTTTTGCCTAACAGCACCAGTCCACTCAAACTGAGATCCCCTCAAAAGTCTATGTTCCGGGTCGGAGTTCGGGAAAAACATAATTTTATATCTTGCATCTCGATCGATAAGGCTAAAGAAATAGGCTAGAACTTCTCACCCATGTAAGCTTCTAGCTAAGGACAGATGTAAGAAACCCAGTTGCTGAACGAGTGCAATATACTGAAGTAATTAGTATTAAAGCTAACCAAAGGAGGAGTATGGGTTTAGATTTACGGACATTTTTTCAGGCGACCAACCCGGCGAGAACTTTAAATATCAAAAATCCCGAAGACGAAAAGTGTTACATAGATTTTGCCTCAGTTCGAGGGGGCAAAATTATTGATGAACTGAAGTATAACATCACGTATTTTGCAACTGACGATCGTACTTGTATTTTATTTACCGGGCATATTGGTTGTGGCAAGTCTACAGAATTATTGCGGTTGAAAGCAGAATTGGAGGATGAAGGTTACCACGTAGTATATTTTGAATCCAGTGACGACTTGGAAATGACGGATGTCGATATCAGCGATATCATGTTAGCGATCGCACGTCGCATCAGCCAAAGTCTGGAACAGCTGGAACTGGCGGAACCTAAAAAATTCAAGGAGTTGCTGCAAGGTGCGGCGCGGGTGTTAACCTCCGATGTGACGGGACTGAAATTTAAACTGGCGGGTAACGATGTGGGGGTGAGTTCGGAAGGGGAAAAGTTCACTCTCGCCTTTGGTATTGGCGAAATTACCAGTAAAGTAAAAAGCGACCCCACCCTGCGGGAAAAACTGAATCAGTATTTGGGCCCACAGAAAGTTCCCTTGTTGGAAGCAATTAATCGAGAATTGTTAGAACCTGCGATCGCAAAACTGAAACAGCAAGGTAAAAAAGGATTAGTGGCAATTGTCGATAATCTCGATCGCCTCGACAGTCGCCAGAAGTCGTGGGGTCGTCCGCAACAAGAATATATATTTGTGGATCAGGGTGAGTATTTAAGTAAGCTGCACTGTCACGTACTTTATACTATGCCGCTAGCCCTCAAATTCTCCAACGACTACGGGAATCTGACCCAGCGATTTGACGAACCGAAAGTTTTGCCGATGGTGCCGGTACAATTAAGAGATGGTAGCGAATGCGAAGAAGGAATGGCATTGCTGCGACAAATGGTGATGGCGAGGGCATTTCCAGACAAAACCGAGTCAGA
>NZ_JACJUP010000923.1:0-2964 GCF_014748295.1 Planktothrix sp. FACHB-1355
ACGTACCTTAAAATACCTGTTTTATCTCTCCACACCAGGAGGAGTGAAACGAATTTCAATTCGCCGCCGCGCAGGTTCATCAGTATTGCCATTGTTCTGAGGAATGTAACCTTTTGGCAAAACTAATTGTGCGGCGGAATAGGCGCGAAACTCTAATCCTTTTAAGCGACCTTTTTTCTGCATATCCCGCAGTACCTGAACGACTGCTAATGCTCGCATCAACCCCAAATCTGCATTCGATCCTAGTTGAATTGCACTGGCATTTTCGCCATTGGCTATTTCTGCTATTTTATCATCTAAACTGCTATATCTATTACTATTTTTTTGACCGTCAGTATGACCGATTACTTCTACGATATAGCCTTGGTATTCTGTTGCGTAGCGTTCGATTTGATTGACGAAATCATTTTCGATTTTGCTACGCAGTCCGGTTGGTAAGTCGGCTTTACCAACTGCAAATTTATATTCTCCGGAGTCTTTAATTACAATGATAGGCGGCGATTTCAGTCTTTCTACTTGTCCTTCAAGGTTAGTAACTTGATTTGTTTTTTGCTGCAATTGCTGCTGCAAATTAGCTAGCTGTTTTTCTAAGTCTCCCACTTTATATTCACTTTGACGCAGCTTGTCATTTATCTCTTCTGAGGTAGACTGTAATATGGATGCTTTTACTATTGCTAGTAACAAGAATAAACTCAAAATCATAAAGGCGTTAGACATCAAATCTGTGAAAGCTGGCCAGATGTTGAGGTCTTCGTTATCATCAAGATGGCGTGACCGACGACGCACGATCGCAACTCCCAATCAAAAAGTTTATATCTTGTTTAATTTATCAACTATTTCATCTAATTTGGCTTCATCTATATCTTTAGGCGAACGCTTTTCCAAGGTTTGTCTCAATCTGTAAAGTTCATATTTGGTGTCGTTGAGATGGCCGATCCCTTGCTGAATATTTTCGATGACACTTTTAATTTGTGAACTGGTATTTTCGGATTGGTTATTGATGGTTTCGGAAATGCGATCGCTCACAGATTGAATTCCCAAAGTAACACCCTCCGTATATTCCCTCAGCGTCTCTACCAAGTTTGCCAATTCAACTTGTACTTTATCCAAATTATCCGATTTAGAGATAATTTTCTGCTGTAATTCAGCAACAGACTGAAAATTTGGCAATCCTTGCTGGAGTTGGACAACAATCTCATCGAGAGCTTTTTGATGGTTTTGATGCAACTCTAAAAATTGCACTGATGTTTGATTAATATTGCTGACTTCTTCTTGCAAATTCAATAATTGTTGACTGGAACGTCGCAGTTCGCTCAGCGCTTTTTTAATTGATTGAACCGATTCTGCTAAAATAGAAGCAGACTGGGAAAAGTCGGCTTGCGTGCTAGCCAAATCTGCTGTTGCGTCTGCTAATCTGTGCGGAAATTGGCTATGCTCAAAAGTTTCGGCTACCTGATTAAATCGCTCGGCTGTTGTCATCATCGCCGCTACAGCATTCCCCAACTCATTAGCGGATATTTTAAATTGATTTGCACCGCTGGATATCGTACCAGAAGATTCGGCTAATCTGGTGTATACTTCTTTGGCTAACTTGGTAGCTTCAATATTAGCATCAAAAATTTCTTGCAGTTTAGCTTTGAGAGAACTTTCGACTGCTTCTCGCACAGTTTGTCCAAATTTAGTTAAGAAGTGGTCAAACGAATCTGCCATACCTTTGACTATTTTATCTAGGCGAGTTTGACCCTGTAGTGTGGGATGATAAACGTTATCGAGATAATCTTCCAGAGAACAAATAAGCTGATACTTAGCTAAGTTAGTATTGAATATTAAATTAATTACTGTTAATAAAGCGCTAAAAAATATTCCCGTTAAGCTAGTGGTGAAGGCAATCCCCATACCTTGTAAAGGTTCTTGCAATTTCTGCACTAAACTGCTAACATTGCTGGCGTCGGGTTGCGCGATCGTCTGACTCAATGCAGTTAAATTAATTGTAATCCCTAGAAAAGTCCCCAGCAATCCAAATGCTAGCAATAAATTTGGGAGAATACGACAAAAGTAGTCGATTTGTTCGCTGGAAATCCCCGCCACTTTCTCTTGGCTGTAAACTTGATCTATTAATGCTGCTGTATTGACTTGTTCTAAATTACTACTCGCTTCTTTAAATCTCGATTTAAGGTTTTCCACAATCCGAGGTTCTTTGATACTCGTGTTACCGTTGACGAGCATTTTCACCTTAGTCACTTGCTGCACCAAATGTTGATGCAAAGCTAAACGCAATAAAATAGCAATTACTGATGGCAAAACAACGAGTACGACAGTCAGAAAAATTAAATAAGACGGGATTGGTGGCATGACAAAACCTTAAGATTCTGAGGATGAACTGTGATTTTGTTCTCGCTCCCAGCAGGAACTTGAAAGCGAGGATTGAGATTCGATCGGATAATTCAGTTATTATCCACAGAATCCTGTAGACTTTGTACCTGTTCAATTGTCAGTCCCGTTAACCTTGCCACTTCCTCTACAGGCATATTTCTTTGCAGCAAAGTACGCGCAAATTGTTCTTTAGCTTGCTGAATACCTTGCTGAATACCTTGCTGAATACCTTGCTGAATACCCCGTTGCAATCCAGTTTGCAAAATTTCTTGATAAATCACTGATTCCCTCATAACGTCCTCCCGTAGGATCCAGTTTTAGTTAGTTGGTTATTTGGTGTGACCGGGTTTAACCCGGTCACGTTATAATTCATTGATTATCCACAGTATTGTGTAGACTTTGTACCTGTTCAATTGTCAGTCCCGTCAAACTAGCTACTTCCTCTACAGGCATATTTCTTTGCAGCAAAGTACGCGCAAATTGCTCTGTAGCTTGCTGAATACCTTGCTGAATACCCCGTTGTAATCCAGTTTGCAAAATTTCTTGATAAATCACAGATTCCCTCATAACGTCCTCCCGTAGGATTGTTTT
>NZ_JACJUP010000924.1:0-2963 GCF_014748295.1 Planktothrix sp. FACHB-1355
TCATAGCAACCCCAGTCTCTGAGGGTAATGCCTCGGTTGTACCAAGCATTGAAAGCTTCTGGCTTAAATTCGATGGAGCGATCGAAGCTGTTGAGCGCTTCTTCGTAGCGACCTAACTTACCCAGCGCAATACCTCGGTTGTACCATGCCCAGTAGGCATCGGGTTGCAGTTTAACGGTACGATCGAAACTGACAACTGCTTTTTCAAAATTCCCCCAGTCACTGAAGGTAATACCCCGATTGTGCCAAGAATTAGCAGCATCGGGATTGAACTCCAGCGCTCGGTCGAAACTATTAATCGCATCTTCGTAGCGACCCAATTTACCCAGCGCAATGCCGCGATTGTGCCAAACCCAGGCTGTGTCCTGTTTAATTGCCAGCGCTTTATCAAAGCTTGAGAGTGCTTCCTCGTGGCGACCCAAGTTGCCTAGCGCTAAACCCCTCTGGCAGAGCGCGTTATGATAATCTGGTTGAAACTTGAGGGCGGTGTCAAAATTGGCGACGGCTTCTTCATATTTTTTAACCTCGCTCAGGCGCAATCCATGATGGAAAAAGAATTCGGCTTCAAGATTAGCAGTATGGCTCATAGAATCTGTCATCTGACTAGAGGATGATATGTTTTCTTTTAAGATTCCCAAAAACATATCACGATTCAACAACCAAACTGCAACTCCTAATTAACCGAGATTTAACCAGTAAAAGCGGGAAAAGAAGAGGAAAAAGTGATGTGTAGCACATTACAAGCTCTCAGCGCCCTAAAGATTGCCCACACATGGTTAGTGTGAGATAAAATCTCCTGTGCTAGAGCATAGGTCAAGTATTGGCCTATTGGTCTGAGAAAGCGGGTATCCTGGCTGCGAAAAGGGGAAATTTCGTTGTTACTATGACAAGAAACCCAACTTCTCCGATCGCTCGATCGAAAAAAAGGGGTTTCAAGGCCCAGCCAATCCAAAATCCTCTCATCCAAAATCGCTTGACCGATGCCCTAGAAGTCATCGAAAAATAAAAAAAATATGACCGAACCAACAGGCTCTGCTTATCGTATAGAAAAGGATTCTATGGGAGAACGGCAAATTCCTGCCGACGCCTACTATGGAATTCAAACCCTGCGGGCAACCGAAAATTTCCCGATCAGCGGCATAAAACCTTTACCCACCTACGTGGATGCCTGTATTCTGATTAAGAAGGCGACAGCTTTAGCCAACGGAGAACTCGACTGCATACCTAAAGACATAAGTCAAGCGATCGTACAGGCAGCTGATGAAGTCCTTAGCGGTAAATTCCGAGATCAGTTTGTTGTAGATGTATATCAAGCTGGTGCGGGAACATCGCACCATATGAATGTCAATGAAGTACTGGCAAATCGGGCGCTGGAACTGCTAGGCGATGAAAAAGGGAATTACAAGCGCGTCAGCCCTAACGATCATGTAAATTACGGACAGTCTACCAATGATGTGATTCCCACTGCGATTCGGATTGGTGGTTTGCTGGCTTTGGAAAGAACTTTGTTTCCAGCATTATCGGATGCGATCGCCGCATTAGACAACAAAGCAGAAGAATTTCAAGATATCGTCAAATCCGGCAGAACCCATCTACAAGATGCCGTACCGGTGCGGCTGGGGGAAAGCTTCCGCGCTTGGGCCCAGATTTTGACGGAACACTTAATCAGGATAGAAACGGCTTCTGGAGACCTAACTTTACTGGGTTTGGGCGGTTCTGCGGCGGGAACTGGCTTGAATACTCATCCCCAGTACCGCTACAAAGTGGCAGAAATTCTCGGAAAGCTAATCGACAAACCCCTGCAACCCGCACCCCATATGATGGCGGCGATGCAGAGTATGGCACCGTTTGTCTGTGTTTCCGGCGCTTTGCGTAACCTAGCTCAAGATTGCGTGAAAATGTCCCACGATTTGCGGTTGATGGATTCTGGGCCGAAAACTGGGCTGAAGGAAATTCAATTACCGCCAGTACAGCCGGGATCTTCGATTATGCCAGGAAAGTACAATCCGGTGATGGCGGAGATGACTTCGATGGTGTGTTTTCAGGTGATGGGTTACGATGGCGCGATCGCACTTGCCGCTCAAGCAGGACAATTAGAATTGAATGTGATGATGCCGCTCATCGCTTATAACCTCATTCACAGTATTGAAATTCTGGGTAATGCTTTGTCTGCTTTGACTCGCCAGTGTTTGGAGGGAATTAGTGCGAATCGCGATCGCTGTTCGTACTATGCTGAAGGTAGCTTAGCTCTCGTCACCGCTCTCAATCCCTACATCGGCTATCTTAATGCAGCAGCAGTTGCAAAAGAATCTCTGGCAACTGGCAAAACTCTGCGGGAAATTGTCTTAGAAAAAAATCTGATGAGTGAAGGAGAATTAGCGAAAGTTTTGGATTTGGAAAAAATGAGCGCGATGCCAACAGAAACTTAATTTTGTGGGGTGGGCATTGCCCACCTTAATCTGTCTTGGAAAACCTTAACCGTTGACAAGTTCGTAATCTTCTAAAGCTGCTTTTGCACCTGCTTCTATTATCAAACTCAAATCGCACCCGTATTCTCCGCTACAGCTAAACGAACCGAGTTCCAGTACGTAAAGTTCTCCTGCTGATTCGCAGATGTCCGCAGTGTAAAGAGATTCTGGATACCAGTTAATTTCCTTTAAAACTTTACTGAGATAGCTTTCTAGATAGCCTCCCTTAATAGTTTCATCAATTCTTTCTTCTCCCACGAGGTATAGAGAACCTGTGATAATTCGATCTTTGTAAACGAAGAATCTCCACTCTTTAGAGATCGATCGCTTACCGCTGACTAACACTAAAGTTGTCTCATCTGTTTTCAATTCGCTTCCCAAAGATTGTAGCGTATTCAAAACATTAATATTAAAAACTCCTGCGCGAAACGATTTCATGTTGCTATCGGGTCTTATAAACAATTCGCTATCAGATTGGAAATATTCCAGCACCTC
>NZ_JACJUP010000925.1:0-2960 GCF_014748295.1 Planktothrix sp. FACHB-1355
AAAAACGAGCCACCTATATTCAACCTAGCATTAGGGCCAAAAATTATCCCACTGGGGTTAATCAAAAATAAATTAGCCGTACCATTAGCTTTAATCGACCCATCAATATTAGAAATATTTCCCCCCGTCACCCGGCTGAAAATATTTTGCACATCTAAAGCATTGTTGAAAAAAGCTGACCCCCCAGTTGGAACAGAAAACTCTCGGAAACTATGAAAAAGATTATTTCCGGCTCGATTCCCGTTCTCGATCGTAAAATTAAGACCGTCTGATGTATTGACATTAGTAGATAGCGTCCCATCTGGGGCAATTTGAGCTTTGGCGACAGTAATAGGAACCCAACACCATAAAGCAATACCGCCAATTATCTGCAATGTTCTGGTAATTAGTAGTTGTTGCATATTACCTCTAGCCTCAAAATGGACTGTATTGTACGGAGAAATATAAACCTTGTTCTTGCAACGTTCTGTCGCTTGAATCAACTTCAATTAGAGGAATGCCATACTCAAATCGGGCAATAAAGCGATCGCCCTGTCGCCACTGTACCCCAAGTCCGACACCCAGCAAGGTGTTGGGGTCTGGATTCTGTCTGCCGGAACTACTCCAAGCCGTGCCAAAATCAATAAATGGAATAACTTGCAAAACCCCTTGCTGTCTGGGTAAACGGTAAATCGGTATCTGCACTTCTGCGGAAGCCAAAACGCCGTTATCAGTTAGTAAAGCATCTTGGCGGTATCCTCGGACACTGCGGAACCCGCCTAAACCAAACTGTTCTAGAGGTACAAGCGCCCTATTTGATAGCTGTACGTCAGAACGAAGCAGCAGTAAAGTTTCTGGTGCCAAAAGCCGCACGTACTGTGCTTGTCCTCGCCAAGCGAAAAAGCGACTATCGGGAGCTTCCTCGTGAATAGTGGCATCGAAAGCACCGATTCCCACGCTAAACTGAGAGCGAGCGGCAAAGACTTCTCTGGGATTGCGCTGCGTCCATTCCTGAACAAACCGCACTGCTGATATGCGGGTTCTTCCTTCGTCGTCTGCGCCTGGGGATAGGGGGTAGTTTTCTCCCAATAGAGTGGTCTGGCTTTCCTGTCGAGATGCGGATATACCAAGGGCGAATTCTTTGGTGGGAGTTTGAATTACAGGTTGGCGAAGGGATAATTCGTAGTAGTGGGAGTCTCCGGTGATATCTGCGCGATCGAATGGCGGTTCGATGACATTAGTTGAAGTTAGTCCACCAGCCAATCGGATCGTACCGTTGCGGGGATTGAACGGCATAGTGTAGCTGAGGTCTAAAGCATTACTGCCATCGGTGTTAGTGTAGACTACTCTTAAGCTATCTCCAAAACCGATTAAATTACCTTGGTCGATCTGAACGCCGCGACGGAAGCTACCGACACTGGGAGAACGACCGTTATCGGCAAAGAATTGCAGGTCAAATGAGTCAGCTTCTGTTACTTTAACTTCCAATATGCTGCGGTCTGGACGGGAACCAGCAGCCAATTCAGCCGATATGTTTTTAATCAGGGGGTTAAGTTGCAATAGCTGCAACGCCCTAAGCAAACGGTTGGTATTCAGAGGTCGTGAGGTGGCGAGTTGCAAACGACTGCGTACATAGCCGGGATTGAGTCGTCTAGTTCCTCTGACTCTAATATCTTCTATAGTGCCTTCGATAATTTGAATTTTGATTACAGCCCCTTCTGGGGATATAGGGTCTTGGTCAACGGGGATAACAGCACCTGAATTGATGTATCCCGCATCAGTGTATAGCTTGGTGATGGCTGCTTCTGCTTCCAGCACTTCGGCAAATGTCACCTGTCTATTGGTGAACTGCTTGGTCACTTCAGCTAATTTTTCGTCGCTGAATGCGTTGTTACCCTCGAATACAAATTTTTTAACAATAATTGTGCCGGGGATATTGGGCCATTGCTGGGGTGTGGGTGGTGTTGGTGCAGGTGGCTGAAGGGGTTGTTCCTGGCTGGGCGGTAGTGTGGGTGCAGGTGGTTCCGGGGTTCTGGGGATAATAGGGTTGGGAAGTTGGGCTAGCTGGCTGAAATGAGGATCGGGAGGAAGGGTAATTGAAGTAGATTTGGTATCAAAGATATCAGCAGTAGTATGAGCAGCAACTCCGGAGACACTTCCTACAACAGTTAGAAGCGCTGGTATTATCAGCCAATTACTTTGAGAGATGTGGTATCGCACTGCTGTATCTCGCTAGCAGATGTGAGCATTTTAACTAGATGATTTTATTTTGAGGGTATTTGGGCAGCCGGACAAGTAGCTGGCGAGCGGTTGGGACGGTTGCTTTCGATACCAGTGGGGTAATAAGCTCTAAAAACTACCTGCGGAATTTCCAGAAGATTATCCGATAAAACTTTCTAGCCCATTTTACAAACCTTTAGATTTTACCGCACAGGATGCCTACATAACTCCTGGTTTCCATCCCGATAAGTAGATGTGAGACAAAATACAAGGAGTCAAAAACATGGGTCAATACATCCCTTACACAACCATTAAAGATAATGGTGATGTCTACAAACATACCTCAGAATATGATGGTAGCCAAGTTGGTTATGTCAAAGGCAGTTCCATCTACAACTTAAGACATGATTATTTAGGTTATGCTGGCACAGATGGAAAAGTCTACAAGAATTATGGTTCCTATGACGATCGCTGCGTCGGCTGGGTCGATTCTACTGGTAATGTTTACAACAAAGCAGGTAACACCGTTTTCAAAACCACTAAAGGCGTTGTTGGAGCCGCTGCTTACCTATTGCTAGTATATCTAGGTGGTGTTAGATAATATTTAGTCAATTTGATTAGTTTTGTCTAATTTACCAATTTTTTAATTAGCGGTTTGTAATGATAGCACAAGCCGCATTTGTTTTTTATAAAAAATAATTTTTTGCTCTTTTTTACGATACTGGAGTTTAGACTAACCGCGCTTTAGGGCGCGGTTAGTC
>NZ_JACJUP010000926.1:0-2906 GCF_014748295.1 Planktothrix sp. FACHB-1355
AACTGTAGGAGATGGTTTGGCTGCGGCGGTAGCGGTGACGGTAACTGTGGGAACAGGTCTAATCGCTGGTGGGGCTGGGGGATTGGCGTAAATTACCTGGGGTCGCGGATAAACTGGGATGTAGATTCGCTCTGGGCTGTTTTGGGGTCTGCCGGCGTTTTGAGGTAAATTGCCAGGAATGGGAACGGGCACTAGGGAATTGGCAGGTACTTGCGGTGCTGCTGGAACGGCGGCAACTTGTTGATTTTCTTCCGTTTGTTGTTCGATTAAGTCAAGGGATTGCTGCATATAATCGACAAACTGGGAATCTGCCTCCGACGGTAATTTTTTCGCTTCCGGTACTGAGGCTGAATTAATGCCTAATAGCCTATTGAACCTCCCTTGACCGGCTAACCACAAGAGCAGGGTGATTGCCAAAGAAGCTATTGCTGCCCCTAATAGCAGTTTATTGAGCGATCTGCCTCGATCTTGCGATCTTTGGGCTTCGCCATCGCTGTCCTCCGATGCTTCCACCTGACGCGACACCATTTCCGCTGGGATAACGATTTGGGGAATACTCATCTGCTGTAAGGAGACATATTCCGGTTCGGCAGTTTTGGCGGCAGGTTCTGTGCCGGTTTCCAGCATTCGGTCAACATCTGCGAATACATCGTCCATCAAGCGATCGGCAGATTTGTCCATTGACCAAGGCTGGACGGGTGTTTGCTCTTCCGAGGGCTTTAGGGCAATTCGTTTGGTGTTCGCATCTTCAGACATAGAGGCTCGCTTAATTGCTGCTGTTGGTAACTTTGACACTCCTCGACCTAAAGGTACGAGGATTCTTGGGCTGAATCCTGCCGCCACTAAGTAAACTTAGCTTTGGTCTTACAGTTTCATGTCTAGTCGGACTACACCTTTTACAGCAAGCACTCTTTAGGACTACTCCCCAAGCGTGAATTTCCGTATGCCCTACGGTATTTAATTTCTATTGTCTCCCACCTATGCCATATGTTTTTAGAGGGCAGTGAGGCATTGGGGCAACCCATTCGGATTGGTAGCATTAGTCTTTATCCAGCGAGTAAGTTCGTATGCCACAACTACATCTTGTGTTCCGCTGGCGTTCAATTTTACCAAAAGCCGTCGTAAAACGACGGGTTTTTCAACCCAATTTTTCGAGAAAAGCGAAATCTACTCAGATAGTCGAGAATAAGCGTTCGTAGTGGAAATTTTCGCAACATTTTGGCTGGCTGGCTATCTTTCATTCCCCAACGGACAGCACCACATAGTTACTGTCTATATCCGCTTGAACTGGTAAAGGAGTTGACTGAGCATGGGACTTCGCAGACAAATTGTGCTGACTGTAATCTCTGGGATCGCAGCGACATTGCTTCCGACTGTTACAATTATGACCTGGACAGCCCGTGAGGCATTGCTAGAAAAAACAAACGCAGATGGCATTCGGATTGCCAAGTTGTTTGCGCTCAGCGCTCAGTTTACCAAAGATATTCCCGATCGGGTGGAAGAATCGATCGCGGATCAGATGGTTGGTCAAGCCGTAATTGCGGCTCACCTAGTTAGCATTGCGGAAAAGGCTGGGCTATCTCCACAAGCGATCAATGCCCACCTGAAAGCGATTACAGATGCCAGCATTGTGGATGAGTTTTGGATTACGGATGAAAAAGGGCATTCCTATCTCAGAAATTTAGACGTTGATTTCACCTTTAGTCCAGACCCGAAAAAACAACCCCAGGCATCTTTATTCTGGCCTTTGCTCACAGGCGAAAAAACTGTGGTTATTCAGGAGGCTCGTCGGCGGGAAATCGATCGCAATATTTTCAAATATGTGGGAGTGGTAGGGATTGACAAACGGCGAATTGTGCAGGTTGGCAGTAATGGGGCACTGTTCGATCGTCTCCGCCAGGAGTTGGGCTTCCAGAACTTGATCGATCGAGTGCTGGACAAAAATAGCGTACATGGAATTTGGGTAGTTGACGATCGGCTCAACGTTGTAGCTGCTGGCACAGTTGCAGGATGGGAGAATAGCCAGAGTCTCAATGAAGTCGATCGCGCACTGATCGAGCGAGCTATAAGGCAAAAGCTTTCCCAGAGCGAACTGCAAGGAAAATATCTTAGAGTTGCAACACCATTAAGCGATTCCGATCGACAGTCTCTTGGTGCCACACTGATCTACTTGCCCCTTGAGTCTGTCCAAAAGACAATTCAACAACAGCTAGGGCGGGCAGTTGCCATCTCAACCGGAACTTTACTGTTCGGATTGCTGATCTCTTACTTTTTGTCTCGGTGGCTGATGCAGCCCATTCAGGAGTTGAACGAAGCAGCAAAGGCAATCACCCAAGGAAATCTTGACACGATGGTTAAAGTAGATCGAACTGATGAATTGGGACAGTTGGCGCAAGTCTTTACTCAGATGGCTCAAACTGTTAAGGTTCGGGAACAACAGCTCGCTTCGGTAATTGACCAAGCCAAGCAAGTGGCGATCGAAAATACCTTATCCACCACGCAAATTGCTGTGGCTGGCAAGCAGTTAGAAGCCACCGTTGTACAGCAAGCTGCATTTGCCAATCAAGTGAATACCACCGCCCGTGCTATTGCCAACACTTCCGGGCAATTAGTCAAAACAATGGAAAATGTCGCCCAAAAAGCGACTGCGACGGCACAAGTAACCAGTAGTTCTCAAAAAAGCCTCGCCAAAATGGCCGACGCGATGGGGGATTTAGCTTCAGCAACTAACGTGATTTCGGCCCGACTGCGGGTGATGAATGAAAAAGCCAATAACATCAATAGCGCCGTCAACCGGATTTCGGAAGTAGCATATAAAACTAATTTAATCTCCCTCAACGCCGCGATTGAAGCGGAAAAAGCCGGGGAGTACGGAGCGGGTTTTGCGGTGGTAGCCAGAGAAGTGC
>NZ_JACJUP010000927.1:0-2938 GCF_014748295.1 Planktothrix sp. FACHB-1355
CGAACCGCGTTATATTCCCTCTGATTCTATGCTACCGACATTACAAGTGGGCGATCGCTTGGTCGTCGATAAGCTCAGTTACCGCTTTCATTCCCCAACAACAGGCGATATTGTAGTTTTCGATCCTCCCCCACAACTGCAAATTCAGGGATATGCTAAAGATCAGGCATTCATCAAACGGACGATCGGCCTACCCGGTCAATTGGTGAGGATCGCTAACGGCAAAGTATATCTCGATCGCCAACCTCTCCAGGAAGATTACATTGCCGAACCTCCCGCCTATGAGTGGGGCCCGCGAACAGTTCCCCAAGGCGATCTGTTTGTGATGGGAGATAACCGCAATAACAGTAATGATTCCCATATTTGGGGATTTTTACCGCAAGAAAACATCATCGGTCGCGCTTTCTTTCGTTTTTGGCCCCTAAACCGCATTGGCTTTGTCAAATGACACAGACAGAAACCCGGTTTCTTCAAGAAACCGGGTTTCTGGAATCTTAAACTCAAAACCTGAAGTAGTGCATCAATTGAGCGATCGTATCTGCGGGTAAAGATAACCTGATCTGTAAATCGGCTAAATCTCGGTAATAACCGCCAGACTGGCGATTCTGCACGATCGATTGTGCCAAAAAAGTATCGATCGCCGGAATTTTACTCAGCATTTCCACGGAAGCAGTGTTTGGGTTGATCTGTTGAGGCGTATAGACACTCTCAGGGTCGTAGTAACAAAAGCTGAGAATCGGTGCTAGAGGTTTAAGTCGCTCGCTAGGCCAGCTTAACGCCGCCGCGACATCCTCCAAACAATGAAACTGTACACCAGAGCGAGACAGAGAAACTAGCGATCGTGCCTGGTGAATCGACAGTCCCGGCAGCCTTAACCAATCATCTACAGTGGCGCGATTCGGATCGATTTTAATTCCCAGCGACGCCGCCACAGCGATTTCTTCAGTTGATTGCAGCCGATAGTAAGGATCGCTGAGAATTCGCTGGCGGAGATAATTCTGCTTTTGCCGCGAGATGAGCCAGTCCCCAAATCCCATATACCTTACACCATTTGGTCAAGTAGCTTTCGGCGCTTTTGCTCGAATTCATATTCTGTGATCAGTCCATCTTGGCGCAACTGTTCGAGTTGACGCAAAGCTTCCGCATAAGCAGCCACTTGTTTGGGGTCAACTCCCGATTTTACAGCTACTTCTGTATGGAGATTAAAGTTGCGATCGAATTGATCTCGATCTTGAACTAAATACCAAAATCCTTCAATCGCGCTAGCCACATGGGGAATGGGAGTCCACGATAGCACCAAATACAGAATACCCCACACCGGTTGTCCCAAATAAAACTTGTGGAGCCCCGAAACAGGTATCACCGCTCCACTAAAAGCCAAAATCGCCGCCACTTTTCGACTTTTCGGCTTACTCAACATCCTGTTGCCTCTAGAACCTGTGGTTTTCTTATCTTATCGAAAAATTGGGTTGAAAACCCCGTCGTTCTACGACGGCTTTTGGTAAAATTGAACGCAAGCGGAACATAAGATGTAGTTGTGGCATACGAACTTACTCGCTGGATAAAGACTAATGCCACCAATCCGAATAGGTTGCTCCAATGCCTCACTGCCCTCTAAAAAAAATATGGCATAGGTGGGAGAAAATAGAAATTAAATACCGTAGGGCATACGGAAATTCACGCTTGGGGAGTAGTCCTTGCATAGTGCTTGCTGTAAAAGGTGTAGTCGGACTAGATATGAAACTGTAAGACCAAAGCTAAGTTTACTTAGTGGAGGCATGATTCAGCCCAAGAATCTTCGTACCTTTAGGTCGAGGAGTTTCAAGGTTCATCCCAAAGAGGGATAACTATGAACCGCGAACCGGGAACAAAGCCATTCAGGTGATAATTCGGATACTGCCGCTTTGGCCTTAAAATCTTAAAATACTGTAAAGCCCTTTGCGTCCGGCGTCCGTTCGACCTCAATTCACCTCAATCGAATCATTATGGCTATTGGCTATCTCGCTCTTGTACTTCACGCCCACCTGCCCTTTGTCCGACATCCCGAAAGTGACTATGTGCTGGAAGAAGAGTGGCTTTATGAAGCCATTACCGAAACCTACATTCCCCTATTGCGGATGTTTGAGGGATTGAAACGAGACGGGGTTGAGTTCAAAATGACTATGAGCCTGACACCTCCTTTGGTGTCAATGCTACGAGATCCGCTGTTGCAAGAGCGCTACGATGCCCACTTAACTAAGATGGAAGAACTGGCCGAAAAGGAAATTCTGCACAATCAGCATCACGGTCATCTTCGTTACCTATCGGAATTTTACGCTCAAGAATTTCACGAAACTCGCAAGGTTTGGGAAAGCTATAACTGCGATTTGGTTGGGGCTTTTAAACAATATTTAGATAGTAACAACCTAGAAATCATCACCTGTGGTGCTACCCACGGCTATCTGCCACTGATGAAAATGTACCCGCAGGCTGTTTGGGCACAAATTAAGGTAGCCTGCGAACACTATGAGGAAAACTTTGGACGCCCTCCTAAAGGAATTTGGTTGCCGGAGTGCGCTTACTATAACGGATTGGAGCGGATGCTAGCTGATGCCGGTCTGCGCTATTTCCTGATTGACGGTCATGGGGTTCTCTACGGTAGCCCCCGCCCCAGCTTTGGCACTTATGCTCCTGTTTATACTGAGGCAGGTATCGCTGCTTTCGGTCGCGATCACGAATCGGCACATCAAGTTTGGTCTACTCAACTGGGGTATCCGGGAGACCCGGAGTATCGTGAGTTTTATAAGGATTTAGGTTGGGAAGCGGAATACGAATACATTAAACCCTACATTATGCCCAACGGGCAACGCAAAAATATTGGGATCAAGTACCACAAAATCACCGCTAGGGGTATGGGCTTGGCGGAAAAAGCTCTTTACGACCCGTATTGGGCGCGGGA
>NZ_JACJUP010000928.1:0-2917 GCF_014748295.1 Planktothrix sp. FACHB-1355
CCTTGGGTTTATTTTGTCCACTCCTATTACGTCGATCCGATTGACCCCAAAGTCTGCGCCGCTAGTGTAACTCATGGTACACAAACAGTGACAGCTGCGATCGCACGCGATAACCTAATGGCAGTGCAATTTCACCCCGAAAAATCTTCCACCACCGGACTGCAAATACTCTCTAATTTTGTGGCGCAAGTGCAAACTCCGGTTCTGGCTTAGTGGAAACAGCAGGAGTAAAAAAATGTTTCTTTTGACTAAATATCAACTCCTGCTAATAATGTTTCCTCAAGAAGAGAAACCGGGTTTCGTATCATCCCGCGAATACGTGAGGGACACCCTAACCGGGAATTACAAGTAACTGTCCGGGAATAATTTTCTTAGGGTCGTTCCCAATTAGATCGCGATTTGCCTTATAGATGCGCGGCCAGTCATAGGGATTTCCGTAGTAACTTTTGGCTATTCGTGCGAGGGTGTCTCCAGTTTGGACAGTGTACAAGTCGGGAATGAGAAGTTGTCGATCTGGTACGATCGCGTTAGGGTTTGGCCCAATTACATTCCGATTGGCATCGTAAATTGGTTTCCAATTGCGAGTTCCGTAGAACATCTCGGCTATATCTGCCAAAGTTTCACCTTTTTTGACAATGTATGTCTGAGTCATAAATCTCTCCCGATCGATTTGTCATTTCCTGATCAATAAAATATTTAACCTTAGTCCGAGTTGGGCAGCAAATATTAATATTGTTTTCCTTTTTTACTATGAGTTTGAGAATCTACGGCAATCGTCTACTGAAAACCTTACCGGGTCAAGCCACTCGACCTACTTTAGCACGGGTGCGGGAGGCAGTCTTTAATATTTGGCAGGGAACAATAGAAGGCTGTCGCTGGCTGGATTTGTGCGCGGGTAGCGGTTCTATGGGTGCGGAAGCTTTGTGTCGAGGTGCAAGTTACGTGGTGGGAATTGAAAAATCCAGTCGCGCTTGTTCGATTATCCAACAAAACTGGCAACAGGTAGCACAAGCCGGACAAACTTTTGAGGTATTGCGAGGAGATGTTGTGCAGCGATTGAAAACCCTGTCAGCAGAAAAGTTCGATCGCATTTATTTCGATCCCCCTTATGCTAGCGATTTGTATGATTCGGTAATAGAGGCGATCGCCCAATATCAACTATTAGATGAAGACGGCGAACTAGCAGTAGAACACAGTCCCGATCGCAGCCTAAATGACGGCATTTTATCTGTCAAAATTTGCCGCCAAAAAGTTTATGGAAACACAGCTTTGACATTCTATATACCAATGAGTTAGATCTATTAAATGTCATCCTATTTATATCCATTAACCACATTTTTAATCAACAATCTAAATTTAGATTATCTTTGTTGATAATGTTGCTAAAAGTAAATTATTAATCTTTCGTAAAAATTTCGCTTGTCTGTAAAAGTTCGGGGGGTGCGCCGTAGGCGCACGACCCCAACAGAAGTTTGAGGCTGAAGCTAAAGTAAGCAAAAAAGATCGAAGCTTCACTCGTTAATTACAAACCTGACTTTTTGGACTCCCTCAATCATTTGTAAAGCAAATTGACCGGAAGTAAATTCACCGATATCTGGTAACTTTTCTTGGATTTTTGTCGCTAGTCCTTCTAAATTTATCACCTCTTTTTGTTCATTATTCCAAGGAATCGGTGAAATTAAAATGTCAGTCGCTTCGCCGTTAATATTTCTTAAATTTTTTGACCATTCAGGAGACTGTTTTGTCGGTGCATCTAAGCCAAAGTGCATCCCTTCTGGTTGCAGGTGAATATCAACGGTTTTGACCTCTCCTTCAAACAGACAAATTAACACATCTTTGGCTAATTTTTCCATCCGTAATAGGGATAAAAGGTTGACTTGAGTTTGGTCAATAGAATCTACATTTGCGACGGCTTTATCATAACCATCAATCAGTAAATTAGGCCAACCAGAGACAACTTGCGATCGCATGATAATGCCAGTAATTTTCTGCTCTATACCGCGAGTAAAACCACGACGAGTTGAACGGATTTTTCGATCTTCTTCTACACTGTTTTCAGTAACTCGACCAATGCTAAAAGCACCATCTTGTAAGCAGTCTACCCATAAAGAATCTACCCAAAAGAAACGAATTGATTCAATGGGGAGTAACCCTTCGTCGGGAACTAAATAATTAAACGGGATTCCCTGCAATAACTCTAATCCTTTAAACCATTTTTCTATTTTCTCTGGGATTGATTGTGCTGGTCGAATTTGTCGAGAGCGCAAGGGTAAATTATTAATGACATTATCTTCTAATTGTTTGAGATTTTGGGCGTTTTCTCGTTTCCAGTTAAATAATTCAATGGCTAATCCTTGGTTTTGTAGAGTCAACATTCGCCCTAATTGCCAAGCAGCAGCGTATGAAGTATCAAAGAGTCCTAAAGTAGAATCATAACGCAATAATTCATCCGATGCTTTGACAGGAAAATTGTAGGTTTCCTCGTTCATCCCCGGGATTAAAGGACTGCGATACCAAGAGATCGTCTGACTTCCCTGTCTTAGAGAATGAGGTAAGGGAATGTAACCCATTGCTAGGAATTTTTCTGCTTCTTGATTCTCAGTTTGAGGAAGTCTGGGGAAACTAGGATTACGGTTAAGTTTCTGGACTAATTGGCTAAAACTTTGTTCGGGATCTACACAAGCAAAACTCCAATTAGCTAAACTAACAAAGCGGATTAAATCCTCATCTACCGCTCCCATATAATCAAAATTATCTGCATCTATATAACGTCCTTCTATAGATACTAAATGCACTGTACTGATCCCATTAGGTTCTGGGAGACGATTACAAATAATCGTGGCAAATTCATCCCCAGAAAAGTTACGGGTTGCGTCTTCTAATTTGCGAACGTGAGCAAGATAAGCCAGGTCTGCGT
>NZ_JACJUP010000929.1:0-2909 GCF_014748295.1 Planktothrix sp. FACHB-1355
AGTGAGATAATATTGAATAAGTTGAGCCATAACAATATTTTCGTTCCGCAGTATATTAACAAGAGCGTTCATTGCGTCTAGGTCGGCAATATCGATAGCCTGTTTCATATTGGCAACCCATTCGCGGGAAATTTTTGGTTGAGAGGGTTGGTTGTTGATTTGGGAGCCAGAATTAGAACCTTCTTGTTGGCTAAAATTAGATGACTTGGCAGCAGCGATCGCACTGACAATCTTTTGATATTCAAAGTTTTCGGCGTAAGTTCGCAGCGCATGAGCTAAAGCAGTTTCTTGAGATTCAATCTGCTCGATGAGGTTATATATCGTTTCTTCCTCTAGAGTTAAAGAAGCTTCTTCTAATTGTTCCAACCAGGAATGAGGTAGTGTTTTCAAAGCAGAGATATTGATGGATTGGTAAGAATTAGCCTGTCTCAATATTTGGTCTTCTTCATAAACAAACTCTACTCCTAAATGCTCGGCTAATTTCTCGAAAATGACTGATTCTTGAATGGGTTTGCAGACAATATCATCGCAACCCGCCGAGAGCATAATGGGTTTTTGTTCTTTAAAAACACTAGCGGTGAGGGCAATAATTATGGTTTTAGTAGCTGGTGGCTGGGAAGTGGGGGAAGCATTATGTAGATTTTCTGCTGCGCTTTTGCTTACCCCCTTTCCCGCACTCCCGCTCTCCTCACAGGCCCATTTTTGCTGCGCTTTTGCTTTAATTTCTTTGGTAGCTTCGTATCCATCCATCACCGGCATTCGCATATCCATCCAAATTAGGTGAGGTTGGAAGTTTTCCCAAACTTGAATTGCATCTTTACCATTGATTGCTTGTCTAACTTCAAAATCCATACCCAGGAGTAACTGCACTAGCAATTGACGGTTGCTTTCTTTATCATCCACTACTAAAATGCGGTAGCGAGGTTGGTTTGGGGCTAGGGCGATAACGCGGCGATTGTTTTGTTGGGGTTTAATGAAAGTTTTTTCAATTGCGGTGGCTTGAATGTCAAATTGGAAAGTTGTTCCCTGTCCAATTTGAGAGTTTACTTTGATGTCACCGCCTAAAAGTTGGACGTATTTGCGGCTGATTGCTAAACCCAAACCCGTCCCTTGTCCGGAAACAATTCCTGCTTGAGTTTGTACAAAGGGATTGAAAATGCTATTGATTTCTTCGGGAGCAATGCCAACTCCGGTATCATCTACTACAAACACAAGTCGAGATGTATTCGTTATTGATGGCGATGAACTATCAACTTTCACCTGCATCGTCACAGTGCCTTTATTTGTGAACTTGATCGCGTTACTGAGAAGGTTAATTAATACTTGACGAAGCTTGAGGCGATCGCTTCTGATAAACTGGGGAACATCCGCAGCAAAATCAAACTTTAACTCTAAACATTTAGAGTCCGCTTTGAGTAAAAACATTTCTTCTATTTCCCACAGCATTTCCTTAAGGTCGAATTCTGTTTCATTTAAATCGGTGTGTCCGGCTTCAATTTTTGAGATATCTAAAATGTCGTTGATTAAATTGAGTAGATGTTCGCCACTGCGACCGATAATGGCGATATTTTCTTTTTGTTGATCGTTGAGATTGCTGTCGCGACTTAGCAGCTGTGCAAATCCTAAAATAGCGTTCAGGGGTGTTCGCAACTCGTGGCTCATATTAGCTAAAAAAACGCTTTTAGCTTGGGAAGCTGTAACTGCCGCTTCTTTTGCCAGTAAAAGTTCTGCTGCTGTATTTTTGAGAGGGGTAATATCTTGAATTTGGGTGACAAAATAAAGCGGTTGTTCTCGATTGTCGCGGACAAGAGAAACGCTGAGCAACCCCCAAACAATGCTTCTGTTTTTGTGTAAATAACGTTTTTCTATATGATAGGAAATAATTTCTCCATTTAATAAATTTTCTTGCGATTTCCAATCTATATTGATGTCATCTGGATAAGTAATTTCCTCAAAGTTGAACGACAGTAATTCCTGCTTTGAGTAGCCGAGCATTTGGCAAAGTGAAGAATTAACTTGCATAAATTTCCCTGTCGGTGACACCAAACACATTCCGACAGCGGTATGATCGAAAGCTTTACGAAATTTTTGCTCGCTTTGGCGTAATGCGATTTCTGCTTGTTTGCGATCGCTGATATCCAAGACAGTGCCAAAAAGTCGGATAACTTGCCCAGCGGAATTAAAAATCGGCTCTCCGGTTGTCTCAAAGTAGCGCAATTGACCGTCGCTTCGCTTAATGCGGAACTCAAATTGGTAAGCTAACCCATCGGCGATCGCGCGAGCGGTCGTTGTTTGAAATAGCTCTATATCGTCTGGATAGATCAGCTCGTTAAATTCGGTATGGCTTGGTTCGGATCGATCGGGAGCGAATCCAAAAATACGGAAAGTTTCTTCTGACCAAGTTAATTTATTAGTAAAAATATCCCATGACCAACTGCCCAGATGGGCAATTCTTTGCGCTTCGGCTAATTGTCGAGAGGTGGTATGCAAACTTTCTACTGTTTTTTTGAGGGCTTCTTCCGTAGCGATGCGAACCTCAATTTCTGTTTGCAGTTGTTGATTGCGCTCTTCTAATTCTTGTTTCAGCCTTTGGTTAGCGAGTCGCACTTCTATTCTGGCTAGGACTTCTTCCGGTTGAAACGGTTTGGTAATATAGTCTGCTGCGCCTAGTTTAAACGCTTGCAGCAAATCCTCTTTTTCGTTGCTAGCTGTGAGAAAAATAATCGGAATTTCGCACAATTTGGGGTCAGCTTTCAACTTCTGGCAAACTTGCAATCCGTTCATTCCCGGCATCATTAAGTCTAGTAAAATTAGGTCGGGTTGGGCAGTTTGCACTCGTTCCAAAGCTTGCTGTCCGCTGGTGGCGAAAGTGGTATCGTAGCCCGCATTTTCCAGCATCTCGCCAATCA
>NZ_JACJUP010000093.1:0-10680 GCF_014748295.1 Planktothrix sp. FACHB-1355
CCTTGCTACAGTTTGGCCTGCCATATCGATAATTTCTATACCTATGCTGGCTCCTTCAAAAATCGATCTAAATAATGCCTCCCTCTCGTTGAGAGCTGCTTCTGCCTGTTGCCGTTCCACGATCTCCCGTGCGAGTTTCTCATTCGCTGCTTCCAGTTCGGCGGGGCTCTTAAGTGCCATTGCTTGGGGAATTAAGGGAAACAGCTTCCCTGCCGCATATATGGATATTACAGCACTAACTGCTTTGAAACCGCCGTATAGCGCATAGTTTGGATACCAAAGCATTGTAATTTCCATAATTTGGCTGGTGCCATAGGTAATGAAGAAAGCGCCAAACAGCCACAGCACGGGTGGTAAAGCTACATCTTCTCGCTTGTGGATGAAGTAGAGCAGCATTAGCGGAATCGAATAATAAGCCAACGCAATGAGAGTATCCGACAAGATGTGCAGCCAAACCAACTCTGGGTAGTAAGGGTCGTAGTACCCTTGGCTGATGAAGTTTGGTAAAGCAAACAGGTCTTTTAATAGTTCCTTCATAAAAATGTGCTTTTTTTTAAAGATACTGTAAAGTTTACCTTTATCTCTATCTTAAAATCACTCAGTCGGTTTACCATTTGATTTTTATTCTATTTTGTTAAAAACAAAATTCTCTAAAAATAGGTGTGGATAGATTTTCGCTCGCGATCGCGTCCATCTTATTAGCTTGGCCGATACCTTGTAAGCCATCTGTGGGTGGAGGTAAAACTTTTCAAGCTGAAAAAAAAGTGTACCAATGGTAAAATACGGGCTATTTGTAGGACTGCTAACTTTAGATTTCCTCTATCTAACGGAGGGTTATCCAACTAGGAACCAAAAAATTGTTGCGGCTGACTATACAGTTGCAGCAGGTGGCCCTGCGACGAATGCAGCAGTAAGTTTCAGCTATTTGGGCGATCGAGCGACACTCTTGGGTGCGATCGGCTCTCACCCAATTACTAACTTAATCCGCACTGATTTAGAAAACTGCAAAGTAGATATACAAGATTTGGCTGCTACTAGGTTGGAGCCGCCACCAGTATCTTCTATTATCGTCGCCGAAGCAACTGGGGAGAGGGCTGTGATCTCAATCAATGCGACTAAATACCAAGGTCACAAAGAAAGTCTTTCTCCAGATATTGCGTTTGGCATAGATATAGTGTTAATTGACGGCCACCAAATGGAAATTGGTAAAACAATCTCACAATTAGCTAAAGCAAACAAGATTCCAGTTGTAATAGATGGTGGCAGCTGGAAGGCTGGATTTGATGAGATATTGCCTTTCGTGGATTACGCGATTTGTTCGGCTAACTTTTACCCACCTGACTGCCAAAACGAGCAGGAGATTATTAGCTATTTTTCATCTCTGGGAATTTCACATATTGCCATTACCCACGGAGAAGAAGCTATTCAGTATTTTTGCCAGGGTGAAGCTGGGTGGATAGAGGTTCCTAAAGTTAAGGCTGTGGATACGCTGGGTGCTGGGGATGTTTTCCACGGAGCTTTTTGCCATTACATTCTGCGGCAAAATTTTACCGATGCCTTAGCAGCAGCGGCTAAGGTTGCTTCTTATTCGTGTCAATTTTTTGGAACTCGTCGGTGGATGGAATCAGCTTTGAGCTTGTAGAGGTGAATTTTAGCGCCAGAGGAGCAGTAAAGATAAAAAATATCGCCCAACTTGCCCTTAGCGTCAATTTTACGGTTATTATGGGCATTGGCTCCACCCATCTGCAAATAGTAAAGGAATTGTAGCGTGACGGAATTAAAATATTTAGGCGAAAACCAATTTGAAGGATTAGAGGAAGTAGCTGCGATCGCTCGCTCAGTCGCTTGGGGGGCAGCTGATATCCTGCGATCCTACTATCGCGGCGAACCTCATACCGGTGACCTGAACATTGAAAATAAAAAAGAAGGGCCGGTCACTGCTGCTGACATAGCAGTCAACCACTATATTTTGGACAACTTGCAAGCTGCTTTCGGAACTCAAGATTTTGGCTACTTAAGCGAAGAAACCTATAAATTTCAGTCTAAGGGAGTTTTGTCATCGCCTTTACCGGAAGCTTGGATTTGGATTGTCGATCCTTTAGACGGTACGCGAGATTTTATTGACAAAACGGGTGAATACGCTGTTCAGATTGCTTTAGTATATCAGGGAAGTCCGGTACTGGCGGCGGTGGCATGGCCGGAAACAGAAAAGGTATACTACGCAACTAAAGGCGGGGGTACTTTTGTGGAAACTCGCGATGGACTAATCACGCAAGTGCAAGTTTCCGATCGCAACAAACTAGAAGATTTGTCTATCATTGTCAGTCGTACTCACCGAGACGATCGCTTCAACAATCTGTTGCAGCAACTGCCTTGCAAAAATCTCAAATATGTCGGTAGTGTAGGCTGCAAAATAGCCACAATTATCGAACAGGAAGCAGATATTTACATATCTCTTTCTGGGAAATCTGCTCCGAAAGACTGGGATATGGCGGCTCCCGAACTGATTTTGACGGAAGCTGGGGGCAAATTTACTTATTTGGATGGTTCTGCCCTCAAATACAACCGGGGAGATGTGCATCAGTGGGGTTGCTTGGTTGCTAGCAACGGTCACTGTCACGATGATTTATTAGCACAAACCAAACAAATTCTGGAAAAAGTGGATGGGTAATAACGCGAGCGCGTATTGCACAACATTTAATCAAGAAAAATACCAATTATTATTCCTTTCCCGCTCCAAGAATATCTATGATGACGCAGGGGTGCAGACTGGCAAAGCAGCAGAGGAGCAAAAGAAGGATCGATAATCTTCTGGGGGAAAGTGAGTAATTAGTAATTGCATAAATTTTCACATTTAAGAAGATTGCAGATAAAAAAACAAAAATTTAGTATCTGCAATCTCTATTCAGGCTTTAATATTATAATGATATTGAAAATATTAATGACGAATTAACAGTTGTGCGATCGCTTAGTGAGTAGCGAGGGTTTTAAGCCGTTACTTATAAATTGGAAGTTAATGTGATATTTACAATATTTATCTAATTACAAACGGCAGACAATCTCTAGCCAAAACAAAATATAACGGCTAAAACAGAAATGATAAACCGTTACAAAATAGGATTTTTCTATGGCAGCATTCTGGCAAACCCTATTTTCAAGTAACTTTATTCCGCACGGCCATTGCTATCTGTGGAAACCAGGACTGGTATGGCTGCATATAATATCCGATTCGCTGATTGCTGTCGCCTACTACTCCATTCCGCTGATGTTGGTATATTTTGTGCAGCAGCGACGGGATTTACCTTTTGATTGGATCTTTTTACTTTTCGGCACTTTCATTATTGCCTGCGGTACAACTCACGTTATAGAAGTGTGGACGTTGTGGCATCCCCATTATTGGATATCCGGGTTAGTTAAAGCCCTGACAGCTTCGGTATCTTTATATACTGCTATTATGCTGGTGAATTTGATTCCGAAAGCATTGGCTTTACCGAGTCCAGCAGAGTTGGAAATCACCAATCGAAAACTGGAAATGGAGATTTCGGAACGCTTAAAAGCAGAGGAAAAAAACCGCTTTCAGGCGCGATTGTTGGATGTTGTCGAACAAGCTGTGATTGCCACGGACTTAAACGGAATCGTTAGTTATTGGAACCAATTTGCCGAAAAACTCTATGGTTGGTCAGCAGCAGAAACGTTAGGTCGCGACATAGTGGAACTGATCCCATCTGAATTTTCTCAAACACAAGCAGCCGAATTGATGTCGCGCTTGAGTACAGGCGAAAGTTGGTCGGGCGAATTTATGGTGCGCCATCGCAATGGCAGGAGTTTCCCGGTACTGGCGACTGATTCGCCAATTCACGATGAAAGGGGTATTTTGTGCGGCGTTGTTGGCCTTTCTTTTGATATTAGCGATCGCAAGTTGGCGGAGGAAAGATTGCGTCAAAGCGAAGAACGCTTCCGCAGTTATTTTGAACTGTCGTTCATCGGTGTAGCGATCACCTCGCCCGAAAAAGGTTGGATTGAAGTCAACGATACTTTCTGCGAACTTCTCGGCTATTCTCGAAATGAATTGAACGGCACAACTTGGGCGCAATTGACGCACCCGGAAGATTTGGAAGTTGACTTAAATCAGTACAATCGCGTGTTAGAAGGTGAAATAGACGCTTATTCTTTGGAAAAAAGGTATATTCGCTCTGATGGTGACATAATTTACACTAATATTTTGGTTCGCTGTCTGCGTCGATCGGATCGGTCGGTCGATTATTTCGTGGCGCTACTTGAGGATATCACCGATCGCGTGCGGGCAAACGATGCGTTGCGGCAGTCGGAAGCGCGGTACAAAGAACTCGCCCAGCAGGAAGAACTGATCAATCGGCTAGCAAGTCAGATCCGCAACTCCCTCGATCTAGACACTATTTTGGAAACAGCAGTGCAGGAGATCGGCAAGCTGTTGCAGATCGATCGATGCCTTTTTATTTGGCTTCGTTTTTTCCCTCCCGTAGACGGAGGTGATGAAAGGATAATGTGGGAAATTGTCAAGGAAGCTAAGCATCCGGATCTAGAAAGTAGGATTGGTGTGTATCCGCTTCAAGAACAGTTTCGCCCGTTGGTGGAGAAGCTTTTGAACTTAGAAATAATCCGTGCTGACGATGTAGAAACTGTAACCGATCCGATTTTGCAGCAGGTGTTGCGTTTTTTGGGCCATACTTCTATGCTGGATCTGCCCTTCAAGACGCAATCGGGTCAAATTGGTATAGTCAATTGCAGTCATACTAGAGGTTTCCGTCCTTGGCGCGACAGCGAAGTAGAATTGCTGCAAGCGGTGACGGATCAGCTGGCGATCGCAATTAACCAAGCCGAACTTTACGCCCAAAGTCAAGAAGCTACTAAAATTGCCCAAGCGCAAGCAGAACAAATTGCCCAAGCGCTGCAAAAATTGCAACAAACTCAAGCTCAACTGATTCAAAGCGAAAAAATGTCCGGCTTGGGACAGCTAGTTGCCGGGATCGCCCACGAAATTAATAATCCCGTTAGCTTTATCCACGGAAATATCAACTATGCCACGGGATATATTCAAGATTTGCTCAGTCTGGTAAAACTTTATCAACAATATTATCCCAAACCTGTAAAAGAGATCGAAGACAAAATTGAAGCGATCGATCTGGATTTCTTATTAACAGACCTGCCCAAATTGCTATCTTCAATGAAAGTAGGGACAGACCGCATTCGTCAGATTGTTTTGTCGCTGCGTAACTTCTCCCGTCTCGATGAAGCGGAAATGAAACCGGTTGACATTCACGAAGGTATCGATAACACCTTGCTGATTTTGCAACACCGATTCAAAGAAAACGCGGCACGGCCTAGTATTAAACTGGATAAAAACTATGGAAAACTGCCGCTTGTCGAGTGTTACCCAGGGCAAATCAATCAGGTATTCATGAATATCCTGAGTAACGCCATTGATGCACTCGAACATTTGAAATTTGCGGGAGTTGAAAGGTTAAATGACTGCATCCCTACAATTTGCATTCGCACAGAAGTTGCCAACGATTCGGTGCAAATAAGTATTATGGATAACGGCCCTGGGATGACCGAAGAAATACGCCACAAGTTGTTCGATCCATTTTTTACTACAAAACCAGTCGGCAAGGGAACTGGATTGGGACTGTCAATTACGTATCAAATTGTAGTTGAAAAACACGCTGGCAAAATAGAGTGTATTTCAGCACCTGGGAAAGGGGCAGAATTTGTTGTGCAAATTCCCATTCGCCGCCAATACGACTTCAATCAACGAGGTTAATATTGATGTCTTGACCGATTTGATGAAGCTGTTCGCTTTTTGTATCGTAACTCCAAGCTCTGACGAGGTTATTACCTTTTGGTAAAATTTTAGTGGGAATTAAGAGGTTCCACCCAGATTGGGTATAAGCATTATTAGCTAAAACTTTAGCTACATCTGGTCTGGGAACGTTGACTCTGGCAACTGCGATCGGCTTATTTTGTTCGCCGTAGGTAATATAAACTGCATCAGCCGATCGTCCTTGTTTGGGTAATATGGCCCATCCACTCAGAGCTAAGGTGTTTCTTCTTTTGATCTTTTCGGGTACTGGTGTATCTATATAGCCATTCTGGATATTTGCTTGTGTTTTGAGAAAAGTAAAATTCTGATTGCGCTGCTGCCAAAACCAATGAGAGCCAACAGCAATGTATGGTTTGTATTTGGCTAAGAAATATTGATATATCGTCGAGGCTCCCTCAGAAACATGGATGCCATCTATGGCATTAGAGGAAGCATCATTGCTCATTAAAATTAGTTTTGGTTTTTGTCGATCGATATCGCTAACGACTTGAGCTTGAGCTAAGGGAGGGTGGGCATAGTAAGCATAGCTAAACTTAGAGCAAGAAGGTTTTTGAAACAAATAGTACCAAAAACCTTCTGATGTAAGACCATAGAAACACGATAATTTGTCTATTTCTGGTTGCAATGTTTTGTATGCTTGTAAATAATCATTTTTGATGATTTTTTCATCCGGTATTTGGTATGATTTTTGCATTCCATCAACCGTAAGATAAGCATTATATGGATTGAAAAATGGGCTTAATACTGCAAGGCAAATTATAACAAAGCTTGCTAACTTATGGGGTGATGTTTTAAAATTATTAATTTGGTCTTTAAATAAATTTACGCTCAGGTAAGCGAGTAAGAATACAGTCATGAGTGCCCCTGGCGCGACATGACCGTAATCGCTTCTATCTAGAGCAATTCTTGCATATATTAAAGATGAAAATAGCAGGATAATAAGCAAACAATTTTGTTCGCAAAGTTCTTTGAGTTTGGGATTATTCTGATATTCTACAAATAAATAAATGGCTCCCAAAATAATTACTGAAATCAAAAATATAAAAGGACGCCAAATGGGTAAATTTTCTAAATTAAAAGACGGCATGGCAATAAATGTCATGTATCTGCCATAACGCGCCCAGTAAGCTATTTGCGATAGTAAAGCCGATACTTGATCGAAGCCGAGTATAATAACTAAAGCTATTGCAGAACCGAGTAATCCTAAACCAGAATTACTCAACCAAGCTCTAGAAAACTTTTTATCCAGAACAAGTGTTAAAGCACAACAAACTGCGTAGATGGCGATAAAATAAACGGCTCGATCGTACACGTAGAGAATACTTACGGGTATAGATAATCCTATCAGCGTTGGCAAGATGAACATTTCTGCTCTACTTAACTTACTGGATAGAGCCTGCCTAAAAAATCTTACAGTTAACGTTATTTGCAGTAACAAATACAAATCTCTACCTTGGTGGATACCTTTGGCAATTTCAAAGATGAAACCATCAAAAAAAGTAAAAATTGCACAGTAAATAATAAAAATATTTCGTCTGGGAATATTCAGTTTTACGGATGAGATAATTTCTCCAATCAGCCAAAAACAAACCAAGTAGGTCAAAAAACCTAGAGTCATCCTAATCAAGCGAGTTAAGGCAATGATATTGGAGTGAGTTGCTAGCTTGCTGGCGATTAAGCTGGGAAACACATTCATCCCGAAACCGTGAATCATGAATGTACTTAAAAACGGTTTGGTTTGCGTAAGAAAATTAGGTAAAAATCCCAGATATTCACCTTCGTGAAAGGTATCTTCTAATGGAAATGCCAAATAACCATAGGTTCTGTTGATTGCCCAAGATAAAAGTAAAATAAATGATATAACTAAATAAAACCTTGTATTTATTAAAAAATTAGCTCCTTTTTTGATAAATTGCCATTGCCGTTCTACGAAATTTTGATTTCTAGTGACGGCGATAGTGGCAATTAAAAATGGAACGGCGAGGAAAATCAGAAATCTGATATAGTTAGTGTAAGGACTAATATTTTTTGTAGTGGCTAGGGAAATCAATCCAGTTTTATTGGTGCCAAAAGGTATTTGTAAGTTATCGAAAATAGGTATGATAATCAGAAATGATATTACTGCTACCGAAAAAATGGCGAATATCTTTAAATTTTGAGGTTTTTTATCGCTTGACATTGTTAATTCTAGATAGTGTTTAAGAAAAAGTCGATGCCAACGTCAACTATAATGTTGAATAGCTATTTGTAGAGCTTGTTCTACGTTAGCAATATTCGTATCTGGACTTTGAGTTTTCATTTCAATCGATGTCCAACCTTGATAGTTAAGTGCAGACAAGGTTTGCGAAAAAAGTTGATGATCGACGCCTCCAGTACCAATTTGGCCTAAATTAGGCTCGCTAATATGAAAGTGGCACACACGCTTAAATGCTTGTTCGATCGCAGACACAATTGCCTCTCCACTCATGGTCATTCCAGCTGCATCTAAGTGCAACCCAAAACCATCGCTGTTAACTGTATTGACGAGTTCTAATCCTTGCGTGGAGGTATTGATAAAATCGCAACCGTAGACGGTAGGATTTGGTTCGATACAAAAGAATACGCCATTTTTCCATGCTACTTCACCCAAACCATAGAAAAATTCTGTGGCAATTTGTTGAACTTGTTCCGGTGGTAAGTTACCAATACTTCTGTTTTTGGGAGAACCGAACACAAGTACTTTTGCGCCAAACTTGCTACCTAATTGGATGATACCCGACAAATATTCAAAGGTTTCTTGTCGCTTTTGCTCTGACTGGAAAATAGTGAGGTCTGGTTTGCCAAAAAGTAAAGCTTGCATGGCGACGATTTCAATATCTCGGCTTTCCCAAAATTTCCTGTAAGCGGTTATTTCCGCATCGCTAGCGGTTAATGGGGATGGCCAATTTTTGGTAGGAGCGATCTCTACACCTTTGATGTTGAGGTGCTGCATGAGGTTGGCGATCGCGTCCTCTTCCTGTACTTGCCAAGCTATGTTAGAAATGGCTATTTTCATGGCTGCGATTAACTCTTTACGACAGAACTTTGCTGCAATACAAATTGTTTCATTTCGGTCAAAACAGTATTTTTGGTGTAGGCATATACGCCAGATTCACCAAACATATCCGCGTATTTAGTCCTCATATCATACTTGACTGGACGATTGTGAGTTTCGTTAACAAAATCAATTTCAAATACTTTTTTGGCCACCTCTGCAACGCTGGTAGGTTCGGTCGCCAAATTCACTAATTTCAAATTGTTTGCCAAGGCTGTTTGAATATCCTGCCAGAGATGCGCGAGGTTATAAAATTGAAATATGTTATCTTTGTGGATTTGGTCAACGTTGTTATTGTGAATAAAGTCATAAACGATATTCTTTTTCAGACCGTCTCCAAACAGACCGGGTAAACGGACAACCAAAGTATCAAACCGTTCTGTGACAAATTGTTCTAATTGCAGTCGGTGTTTGCCATAGGGATGCAAATCCTGGGTATCAATTTCTGTTGCTTCATCAACTTCAATAGGAACTGGATAGACATCGACTGTGGATATCAAAACAACTTTTTTGGCAGATACCTGACTCAGACAGTTCATGAGGCGAGCGAGGTTTTCTGCATCTTTGACTGGCTCTTTGTTGGCTAACCACTTAACGGCTGGTGCGCCAGAACAAACAAGAAAGTCAAAGTTTTTATCAGCAATAGATTCAATATTTTTAGAGTTGTACAGGTCGTCAAATTGATGTTGACTAATTAAATTACCTCCGACAAACCCCGTGTATCCTATCAGCGCATTACGCATCGATCGCCTCTCTTTTAGTTATTGTTTGTGGCTGGTGGATTGTATCTATGCAGACAAGCTTTGAGCAAGGTTTTCATCACGATTATATTTCCCTTGATGGGACTAATTTTAGTAGGAACTGGCCCTTTGGATGGATATCGGCGGCATACTGGCAACTCTTTCACCCGGAAACCCAAACGAGCCGATCGAATTGCCAAGTAGTAGTGCAGTTCGTAACCTGAAAATACTTGCCGAAAAGGTGCTACTCTGGGATCTAATAAGAAGTTGCGGCTGTAAGCGCGGAATCCATTTGTAGTATCGGTGTATCGAAATCCGGCGGCGAGGCTAATTAAAGGAGCGTGGATTAATTTAATACCAAATAAGCGCATCCAAGGCGTGTTAACTTCTTTTCCCCCTTTGATAAAACGGGAACCTTGGATGTGATCGAAACCCGCATCAAGTGCTTGTGCGAAAGTAGTAATTGCTTCCGGATCGTCTTTATTGTTCCCATCAATAGTAATAATTCCTTCGTATCCTTGCTGCATGGCGTAGGCAAAAGCCATCCGCATTTGAGCGCTCAGCTTACCAGTGTCTTGCTTGGTTAGCAAAGTGCGTACACCCAATTCGGATATGACATCTAAAGCGAGGGAATTATCGGTGCTACCGCCATCAGCAATAATAACATCAAAATCTTTAGAAATTCCTCTCATCCGATCTAACTGAGTGCGAATTTTTAACCCCTCGTTGATGACGGGAATGCAGACACAGTAGCGACTGCGCTTGGGGAATAACTCATCTATTGTGTGGTTGGGAATTTCCCAGTCTGGTTGATATGGCACAATATTTTTGTCGAGCATTTGGGTATTCTACATCTAAACTTGGATATTGTCTGAGTTTTTCACGATATTTCTGCGATCGCGATCGGCAATTAAAACTGAGCTATTCTTTTCTTCTGCGATATAATATGCAGGCCATCCTTTTAATCGTTCAAATATAAACCCGACATATTCGGACAAAATAGTCAG
>NZ_JACJUP010000930.1:0-2933 GCF_014748295.1 Planktothrix sp. FACHB-1355
CTCTTCCGATCTATTTTCAGACTGGGCAAAGAAACCGGGTTTCTCTGAAAAATTGTCGCTGGGGAAATATAGATCTAGGCAGAAACCGGGTTTCTCTGAAAAATTGTCGCTGGGGAAATATAGATCTAGAAAGCCGGTTTCTAGGATGAGCGATCGCCAAATCCTAAAAACCAAAGAACATCCTCAGCGTACCCGTGTAAAGAGTACCTTCGCTACTGCGGTTGCCGGGATTGGTAATCACCTGTACAAAGGGTGTGATACTGATATTGTCATTGACAGGAAAGCGGTAAAAAGCTTCCATATTAAGTTGAGTCACGTCGCCCACCGAACTTTCCACAAACGGCTGACCCACAGCAAATCCAGCCGAAGTACCTTTTCCTAAAATATCTGGGAAGGAAAATCCTCCCATCCAGTAAATTGGCTTGGCATCATCGTCTGTCGTACCAGTAAATAAAACATCGCTGTAGTCTAAGGCATAACCAAAACGACCGAAAAGGGCAATCCCTTTAATAGGAACAAATTCAAAGTTACTGGCGATCGTACTATAGCCATCGCCACCCTGAGAACCTAAACTGTAACTGAGTCGTAAAGCAAACCTTTCTGACGGGATGTACTCTGCTTCAAATACAGTTAAATTAGGATCGCCAAATAGCCCGCCTCTTTTATCTTTACCTGCCCGACTCGGGTCGCTAAAAAATACGTTTGTAGTTCTGGAATCGGGATCGGCAGCTGCATCGGCACGATAAACTGCTTTGAAGGTCAGCGGCCCTTGGCCTGGATTCCAAGTCAGAGCAACGCCGGAACCTGTGGGGTCACCTCCTAATAGCAGTGGGTTGTACAGAAATAGAAACGTAGAGAAGTCTAACGAACTATCATTGGCGTATCTGTTGAAATCTACATAGTCGGCGGTATTGCCTCTAGCAAAGATAGACGCCTGCAAGTCATCAGTTATCGGGAAATTATATCTTAATCGCCTAATGCGTACTTGGGGGTTGAAACCAGAATAATCTAAGAAACTGAGAATGGCTGGAGTAAGGTTGCTAGCTTCATTTACCGCACTGCCAGTACCCATTACAAGTTGGGTTAAGAGCTGGTCTTTGCCTGTGAAGCTGCTGCGGAAATTTAACAGTAAATAAGTGAACAAGGTGGCGTTAGGATCGTCGCGTTCGGGAGACTCACCCTGAATGGTGCCAGTGTTCGCAGCCCAAATTAACCAACCGCTTAGCTTGGTGGTAGTGGAGAATTGCTCGGCTTCTAGAGTTGCTATTTTTGGTTCTAAACTGTCTATCCGACCTCGCAGTGTGGCTAGTTCTGCCTGAAATTCTGTGGCGACGCGATTGAGGGCGGCTAAATCTTCCGGTCGGACAGAGTTTTTACCCCCAGCTGCAATCAGCTCGGTAATCTTTTCCAAGCAAGCATTTAAACCGGCGGCAAATTCATAGCGGGTCATGGCTCGATTGCCTCGAAATGTCCGATCTGGATATCCCTCAAGACAACCGTATAGCTCAACCAAATTCTGCAATGCTTGAAATGCCCAATCTGTTGGCTGCACGTCGGATAGTTGGGAAACCGAGTTGACTTGACCCATTCCTCTTGTGTGGGTAGATGCTTTTCTATATGGGTTAATCAGTGGGAGGGAAGTGTCAGGCTGAGTGGGTGTTAGTTCTGGCTCTAAGGCAACGGGAGAAAGTCGATCGCGGTTGTTTTTACCAGGCTCTACAATGGGAGTATCTGGAAAACTGGTAGTGAGGTTTGTCAGATCGCCTGTTTGCTCTACAACTAATTCTTCTAGAGCGATCGCTGTTTGTCCTCTTGTTCCGCAAGACAAAAAGTAGCTAGTACTCAGAATCGCTAAACTCAGTTTTAAAACTTTACAGAATATTTTTGACATCACACCTACAGAAAGCTCCTCTACCGTTGCTTATTCTGAGTTGAGCTGTTGTCTTCGTCAAAAGACAAGCGGTCAAACTTTTCTCAACCTACCTCACGATCGAAAGATTAAATAAAAATTATAATCGTTTAATGACGATAAAGTGATTAAAAAATTAATTTTAATCACAAATATTCCATTTCCGGCTTGTCGGTTAAAATTGTATTCTTATATAACAAAGTAAATATTTTTACTTTAAATACCTGCCACTACTTAGGGTTTGTTGTGCCCTCTATCTAACTAACTAATAACTGCGCTCCCGCAATATCATGTTCATTTAGTTACTTTAACTTTATTTAAATATACGTAGAAAATCTTTAAGTTGAGTTTGACGAATTGTCTTTTGACAAGGCGAGGAGCTTCAGGGATACTTGTCACTCTGCCAGCTTTATTTATATATACGTAAGTACAGAATATGTAAGTTGAGTTTGACAAATTGTCTTTTGACAATGGCAGGAGCTTACCGAATACTAAATATTCAGTTTATGCGGCGATATTTTTAAGCAGCCGCAGAAACGAGATACTTATTGGTAATCGATCTTCACCCCAATTAGCATGGCAATTGGGTAAAACTGTAGCGGGGAAAAAGTATATATGAAACAGGTGCATCAAAACTCACAGATCGGCAAAAATATCTTCAGTCCAAAAGAAGAATTTTCCACACTGGTAGAGTTACTTCGCTGGAGAGCGCACCAGCAGACAGAGCAGCGAGCTTATACTTTTCTTCTTGATGGAGAAGTAGAAGAAACTTATTTAACTTATGCAGATTTAGATAGTAAAGCTAGAGCTATTGCAGCGATGCTGCAAAACTTTGTGAAGAGTGGAGAGCGTGCGATCCTGCTTTATCCGCCAGGTTTGGATTATATTGCGGCGTTTTTCGGTTGCTTGTATGCTGGGGTAATTGCCGTGCCTGCTTATCCGCCTCAGTTTAATCGATCGATGTCGCGACTGCAAGCGATCGTAGCCGATGCAGACGCAAAAGTTGTACTCACAAATGAACAGA
>NZ_JACJUP010000931.1:0-2856 GCF_014748295.1 Planktothrix sp. FACHB-1355
CAAAATCCAAAATCCAAAATCCAAAATCCAAAATCCAAAATCCAAAATCCAAAATCCAAAATCCAAAATCCAAAATTGGGTGACCAATCACCGATGAGCAATGACCAATGACAGAACAGACTGGGTGCGTTTGCACAAAGCCCTCGAAGTAGAAGAAAAAAACGGCTTCACAGACTTGATGGGGAAGCAATATCGCTTCAGCGAGTTTCTCTGCTTGGAATTCGGTAAAATTCCCAGCAATCTGGCCACCGAATGGCGACGCCAGTGGCTAGAGAAAGCGGCTCAATTTGCCCGTTATGCGAACCTCATACTGGAAGAGCGACAAAACCTCATTGCCCAAACTCGTCAGTTTCTTCAGCAGATAGAGCCCGGTACGGAATCCCAAGGGCAGAGGGAGAATCCCACCCCCAATCCCGACCCATCTACGGAGAGGGGAGCAAGAGCAAAGGAGAATTTATCAGCACCTGCTAAGAATGGCAAATCAAAAAACTTATCGTTCTCAGCTATTTCACTTGAGCAACCTCTCAGCAGTTTGGCAGAAGTAGGGCCGAGAAAATCACAATATTTAGCAAGGTTGGGATTGCTGACGGTACGCGACCTGCTATTTTACTATCCCCGCGACTACATCGACTATTCGCGCCAAGTGAGCATTTGCGATTTAATCGCCGGGGAAACAGTGACAATTGTAGGCAAAATCAAGCGCTGTAATTGTTTTACCAGCCAAAAAAATAAGAAATTAACGATATTAGAAATTTTGCTGACAGACGGCCCGGATAAGATCAAGGTCAGCCGATTTTTTGCGGGGACTCGCTACACGAATCGCGGTTGGCAAGAGTCGATCAAAAATCGCTATCCAGTCGGTGCAGTCGTTGCGGCTTCTGGTTTGGTGAAAGAAAGTAAATACGGCTTGACTTTGGACGACCCGCAAATAGAAGTTTTAGCCAATCCGGAAGATTCGATCGAATCGATTAATATCGGTCGAGTAGTACCGATTTATCCTCTGACGGAAGGAGTGCCGGCTGACTTGGTGCGACAAGCGGTAATGGCAGCACTACCAGCAGTAGAGCAGTTGCAAGACCCGCTACCAGCAGTATTGCGGAATCAGTATGGATTGATTGGGTTACAAAATGCGATCGCCAACATCCATTTTCCCGCCGACAGCGCCGCCAAAGATGCCGCCCGTCGCCGATTGGTTTTTGATGAATTCTTCTATCTCCAACTCGGATTTCTCAAACGCCGTCAAAACCTCCGCCGCACGCAAGCTAGCGCCATCCTCGCTCCCACAGGTCAACTGATCGAAGAATTCCACAAAGTACTGCCCTTTAAACTAACCAACGCCCAACAACGAGTCATTAACGACATCCTCAACGACCTGCAAAAACCGGAACCGATGAATCGATTGATACAAGGTGATGTCGGTTCCGGTAAAACTGTAGTCGGTGTAATTGCCATCCTCGCCGCCATTCAATCCGGCTATCAAGCAGCTCTCATGGCTCCCACGGAAGTACTCGCAGAACAGCACTACCGCAAACTGGTCAGTTGGTTTAATTTGCTACATCTACCTGTAGAACTGCTCACCGGTTCCACCAAAACAGCAAAACGCCGCGAAATACACGCCCAGCTGCAAACAGGGGAATTGCCGCTTTTGGTGGGGACGCACGCTTTAATTCAGGATACCGTGAATTTCGATCGACTCGGTTTGGTCGTAATTGACGAACAGCATCGATTTGGTGTCCATCAGCGGGCAAAGTTACAGCAAAAAGGCGAACAACCTCATGTTTTAACAATGACTGCAACGCCAATTCCTCGGACATTGGCACTCACTTTACACGGCGATTTAGATGTCAGTCAAATCGATGAATTGCCACCCGGACGAGAAGCGATTAATACAGTAGCTTTAGCCGCGAAAGAACGCACTCAAGCTTACGATTTGATTCGTCGCGAAATCGCACAAGGGCGTCAAGTATATATTGTACTGCCGCTAGTAGAAGAATCGGAAAAATTAGATGTGCGATCGGCTGTTGAAGAACATCAACGCCTCTCCGAAAGTATTTTTCCAGAATTTCAAGTCGGCTTGCTTCACGGTCGCATGAATTCAGCAGAAAAAGATGAAGCAATTAATTTATTTCGCGATAATCAAACCCAAATACTTGTTGCCACTACTGTAATCGAAGTCGGCGTAGATGTACCCAATGCCACGGTAATGATGATCGAAAATGCCGAGCGTTTTGGTTTATCTCAGTTGCATCAATTGCGCGGTAGAGTCGGTCGCGGTGCAGCCAAATCTTATTGTTTGCTCATGAGCAGTTCTACAACTGCTGATGCGCGTCAGCGACTGAATGTTTTAGAACAATCCCAGGATGGATTTTTCATATCAGAAATGGATATGCGTTTTCGCGGCCCAGGCGAAGTTTTAGGTACTCGTCAATCAGGATTGCCCGATTTTGCCTTAGCCAGTTTGGTAGAAGATCAAGAAGTTTTGGAAATAGCGCGAAATGCAGCCGAAAAAATTATTTTGAGAGACGAAGATTTGCAGCGATGGCCGTTGTTAGAAGCTGAATTGGAGTATCGCTATCAAAAATTGATGAGCGGCACAATTTTAACATAATTGATTGGATACAAAGAAAGCGAGTTTATTGAATAAACTCGCTTTCTGAGAATTTTAAGACCTCTACTCTAATAATCTAGACGCCAGATTTGACAAGCTGCCTTAGCCATTTTATTTTGTCTTTCTTCAATTTGTTTTGGCCCCCAAACTGGATAATCTAAAATCTCTTGCGTAATCTTCAACTTTGAGCTTTGATAAGCTTTAGCACACTTATCCTGAAACGAATTATTTCCTAATTTGCGATTAAC
>NZ_JACJUP010000932.1:0-2920 GCF_014748295.1 Planktothrix sp. FACHB-1355
CATAATAAATTCCAATCAGTAATTCCGTAGGTTGGGTTGACGTTAGGAAACTCAACTCTATCTAAGCACAAGTTGGGTTTCGATATCTCTCAACCCAACCTACAATTTCTTAACTTGATTACCCTAACTCTTCTTGAGAGACCTATTAACCGGATTCATCCAAGTTTCCAAGAAACCAAAAGCACGCGATGATAACAATGTCAAAGCCAGATAAATTACAGCAACAGTGGCAAAAATTTCAAAAGAACGATAATTATTTGCGATAATCAACCTTCCCTCTTGCAATAGCTCTTGATAACCGATTACCGATGCCAAGCTAGTATCTTTAAGCAAGGTGATAAATTCATTTGCTAGCGGTGGTAACATCCGCCGCAATGCTTGGGGAAAAATCACATAACGCATAGTTTCTACCGCTCCCAAACCAAGCGACTGGGCGGCTTCTGTTTGTCCTTTTTCAATAGATTGGATACCGCCTCGAACAATCTCAGCAATATAAGCAGCGCTATTAAGACTCAGCGCCGTTACTGCGGCGACAAAAGGACTCAAACTAAACTGGATACCAAATCCTTGCAATAAAGTAGGTATGCCAAAGTAAATCATGAGAATTTGTACCAATAACGGCGTACCTCTTAAAAAGTCTATATAAGCTATGGTTGCCCAACGCAATGGAGTTGCTGGAGAAAGGCGGGCAATGCCAATCAACGAACCGCCGATCATTCCCAAAATGCCGCACAATATGGTTAGATATAACGTGACTACCACTCCCTTCAATAACGTGGGCAGGGCGCTTAAAATGATGGCAATAACATTAACTGAATTAGTCGATTGCTCGATACTTGTGCTTTCAGGGAGTTGGGGGGGTTGGGCGTTAAACCATTTGCGATAAATTTGTTCGTAAGTGCCATTATTTAGGATAGCTGTCAATCCCCTGTTGATATCATCTAGATTGGGAGAACCTTTAGCGGTGGGGATGCCGTAGTATTCTTCTGTGAGCAATTGGGATGTAACTTTTAGTCCTTTGAGATTGTTTTCTTTGATAGCATAGAGAGTGACTGGCGCATCGTTGATGACCGCATCTACATTACCGTTGAGCAATTCTTGAAGAGACAAAGGCGCGTTATCGAAAGTACGAATTTTAGCACCGGGGATTTTCTTAGCTTCTAAAGCGCCAGTAGTACCGATTTGCACGGCTACGCGCTTGTTTTGCAGACTTTCTAAAGATGTGATATCTTGGTTGTCTGATTTAACTGCGATCGCTAACCCAGCTTTGAAATAAGGTCGCGAAAAATCTACCGCTTGTTGACGTTCGGCGGTAATAGTAATTCCACTCACCGCCGCATCTACTGTTTTCGCCTGCAATGCGGGGATAATACCGTCAAATTGCATACTTTGAAATTGCACCTGGAAGCCAGCAGCTTTGCCAATTTCTTTGAGTAAATCAATATCAAAACCCACTAACTCCCCGTTGCTTCCCTGAAACTCAAAGGGCGGAAAAGCTGGTTCTGTGGCAATTTTAAGGGTTTTTTGGGCTTTGGCGGGACTGCCGATGAAAAGGGAAACGCATAAAATTGACAAAAACAAGCTGAGAAGCAAAGCCCAGCCGAGCTTACGAAATTGAAATAATCTGTGCATTTGCGATACCTTAAAATAAACTAAGTAGAAATATACTAAACTCAGTTATGCAGGATTATACCCCAGCGATCGCATTTGAGAACATTGAGAAAAATTTCGGCTCTCTTAAGGTTTTGCAAGGAATTACCGGCTCTATAAATCGTGGCGAAGTGGTGGCGGTGATTGGATCGAGCGGTTGCGGGAAAAGTACGCTCCTGCGCTGTTTCAACCGTTTGGAGACAATTAACGGCGGGCGTCTGGTTGTTAATGGAATGGATTTGTCCCATCCGAAACTTAGCCAAACCCAATTACGCAGACTGCGATCGCAAGTTGGTATGGTTTTTCAACAATTCAACTTGTTTCCTCATTTAAGCGTACTGGAAAACTTAACATTGGCTCCGCGTCAAGTCTTGGGAAAATCTCGCTCTGAAAGTGAAGAACAGGCGAGATTTTATTTAGAAAAAGTTGGTTTGGCGCAGAAAGCCGAAGTTTATCCAGAACAATTGTCTGGCGGACAAAAACAACGAGTTGCGATCGCCCGCAGTTTGTGCATGAATCCCCAAATCATATTATTCGACGAACCCACCAGCGCCCTCGATCCCGAATTAGTAGGAGAAGTGCTGTTAGTCATGCAGCAATTGGCGCAAGAAGGAATGACAATGGTGGTAGTTACTCACGAAATGCAGTTCGCCCGTGATGTCGCGCATCGAGTCATATTTATGGATAAAGGTCTCGTCGCAGAAGAAGGATCGGCAAGGGAAGTTATTACCGAACCAAAGAGCGATCGCTTGCGTGTTTTTCTCAGCCGGATGTCTGCAACTTTTTGATTGCCGATAAAATAAAGTTAAGCGATCGTACAGAGGTAGATTTATGCAATTGGAAGATTACTTTGAATTTTTAGACCCAGATGACATCCGCATCAAAGGTCATCGCATCGGCATCGACAATGTGATTGATTATTACTTGCAAGGTTGCTCTCCAGAAGAAATACTCGAACATTTTCCGTCACTGAACTTAGAGAAAATTAACGCAACTATTACCTACTACCAGCAAAATAAAGAAGAGGTAGATGCGTACATGAAGCGATTGAATGATTGGCGAGAAGAACGTTATCAAGCATCTTTAAAAAATCCCTCTCCCTTGATGCAGCGTTTGAGAGCGATCCAAAAACAAAGAGCTAAAGAGCAGGTAAATATCTAGTGAAGATACGTTTCTTGCTTGACGAAAATTTGTCCAAACAGATCAAAATGGCTGTTTTGCGTCTCAACTCTAGCATAGATATTTTGTGCGTGGGAGAGCCAGACGCACC
>NZ_JACJUP010000933.1:0-2843 GCF_014748295.1 Planktothrix sp. FACHB-1355
CCAGAGATTGAAAACTGGGACTTTTGCGATCGCGATAATGAGGTAACTTAACTGGTAAATCGGCTCTTACTCTGCCAGGATTTCTGCCTAGAACTATAATTCGATCGGCAAGAATCACAGCTTCTTCAATACCGTGAGTTACTATTAAAATAGTCTGGGTGGGTATCCGGCGTTCTAACCACAAATCTAATAACTCAAATCGCAAGTTTTCGGCAGTCAAAACATCCAAAGCCGAAAACGGCTCATCCATACATAACAGTTCCGGTTCAACCGCTAAAGCTCTGGCAAAACCTACTCGTTGGCGCATTCCTCCTGAAAGCTCTTTCGGGTAAGCATTTTCAAACCCATCCAAACCGATAACGTCAATCATTCGCAAAGCTTTTTCTCGCCGACGATCGGGTAGTTCGCCCTTCGCCTTCAAGCCCAATTCTACATTTTCTAACACTGTTAACCAGGGATAGAGAGCAAAACTTTGAAATACAATTGCCACACCTGGATTTAAGCCAACTAGGGGACGATTGTGATAGAGTATTTTGCCTAGAGTGGGCGGAATAAGTCCGGCAATCATTCGCATTAAAGTTGATTTTCCCGAACCGGATGGCCCCAACAAAGCCACAATTTCACCAGTACGCAAATCGAAATTGATATTTTCCAGGATAGTAATTTCTTGACCGTTGGGTTGCTGATAGGATTTTTTGACGCTTTCTAGGGAAATGAGTAAATCAGTTGTTGTTTTGACGACCATAATTTTACCTACACTTTAAATAGTTTTTTTCTTGTTTTTGGTTGGGTCTGCATCCAGCTACCGCGTTTAACTATGCCACAGATTTAGCTCGTAATTAACAAATAAAAATTAAAAACAGTTTAAACGAAGTTGGGGCGCGATGAAGATCCGAAGGATTCCTATATTTTGCAGAGTGGTTAATCTATCCTTAACCATTTCTCGCACAAAAGGCAGAAATTCTGCGATCGCTCGCGTTACCGTCGCCCCAGCGAATCCCCGTCAGCGATCGAGTTCGATTACTCCCTTCCCGCCGTAAGATTATCGATCGCAAGTTACCTGTTGTTCTTTTCTCCCCCACTCTCCCGCTCCCCCACTCCCCCCAAAGCATACATATTCTTTGAGCGAGAAGGGAGTAATGCCGCGTCCAGGGGCTGGCGATCCCACAGATCTGATTCTATATCGTCAATTGTTACCCAATCATAGCAACTGCCTATTTCCCCAATCGGGCTAAAATAATTCCCAGCTGGACGCTGATAATTCCCAATATTGCACTGCCTGCCCAGTAAAGACCTGCTGCCAAATAAGTGCGCTCGCGCAGTAAGTTCATGGTATCTAAGCCGTAGGTGGAAAAGGTAGTATAAGCGCCTAAAAATCCGGTTGTTATCAACAAACGCACTTCTGGAGAAATAGTTGCTACCCGTTCTAATGCCAAGGTGGCAAAGAAACCCATCGCCAAACAACCGGTAATGTTGATAAAAAATGTCCCGTAGGGAAATCCCGTGCCGAAGCGTTGCGCGAACCACAATGTTATGTAATAACGACACAACGCACCTGCGATCGCACCCAAACTAATCGCTATGGGAACCCGAATGTTAGGATCTTGTAACATTTGCCAACCTTTGCCAAAATTTTGAGTTAAAAGACTGGTTTTCTGCCCAATACCCTGCTACCTCTCGATAGTTGGGCTTAACCAAATCTGGTATTGAGGACAGCAACTAGCGATTTTATCAACCAGATTGGTGCGTTAAACCGTACCTCTGAGTGGGCGTTCGCCGTCATCGCACTCGATCTGGGTTGGGTAGAATGAAACAAAATATCACAAAAAGTCATTGCGTAGATAGATATCTAATAGATTTCTCCCACAATTCTTGTGGGGCAGGCATCCTGCCTGCCTTTGAGATTTTTGTCTGGAGATATCTAAATGAATGTAACTGGGAGCAGTAACGTATGAATCAATTTAAAACAGTTGCTTTATTGGGTTTGTTAAGCGCTCTGTTAATTACGATCGGCTACTGGCTAATCGGTGGCTGGACTGGTGCGTTTATAGGGATGGCACTAGCAGCTGTCACTAATCTGGGGTCTTGGTATTTCTCCGATCGAATCGCGTTAGCTGCCTATGGAGCCCAGCCGATTAGCTACGAGCAAGCACCCAATTTGTATCAAATGGTGCAAAAACTGTGCGATCGCGCTGGTTTACCTATGCCAGGAGTATACATTGTTTCCAGTCCAGCAGCTAATGCCTTTGCCACAGGACGAGACCCAGAACACGCAGCTGTCGCTGTTACGGAAGGCATTCTCAATATTTTGCCCGATGACGAATTAGAAGCAGTTATTGCCCACGAACTCAGCCATATTTACAATCGCGACACTTTAACTCAAGCAGTTTCCGCCACAATTGCCGGTGCGATCTCCTTTATTGCTCAAATGGTGAGCTACAGTATGTGGTTTTCCGGCGGGCGAGACGATCGCGATGGCCCCAATCCCTTGGGGATGTTACTAACTGTAATTCTCGCGCCGATCGCAGCTACTGTAATTCAGTTGGGTATCTCTCGCACAAGAGAATTTTCTGCTGATGCCGGTGCAGCCAAACTAACTGGAAATCCTCGCGCTTTAGCCCGTGCATTACAACGTTTGGAAGCGGGTGCTAGGCAGATGCCGATCGAAGGCAACCCCGCTTTTGAACCGCTTTTAATTATCAATTCCTTCTCTGGTGAATTTTTGGGTAATTTGTTTTCGACTCACCCATCTACAGAGGCACGCATTCAGGCTTTACTGAAACTCGAACAACAACTGCCAAGCAGATATTAAGTATCTTCCCACCAGTAGAAAGAGTGGGGGA
>NZ_JACJUP010000934.1:0-2796 GCF_014748295.1 Planktothrix sp. FACHB-1355
TGCTTCCCCCATCGACGCAGGTGGAAGGGGGTGTTTATTTTGAAGGTCAATCTGTTTTCGATCTAAATCCTTCTGCGTTGCGCCGATTTCGAGGGGAAGCGGTGGCGCTAATTTTTCAAGACCCAATGACGCGCCTCGATCCCCTGATGAAAATAGGAGAACATTGTATTGAAACGCTAAAATCCCATCAACCGCATTTGTCCAGGCGTCAAGCTAAAGAAAAGGCGATCGAAACTCTGGCAGCTGTAAAGATTCCGGCAAATCGTTGGTCGCAATATCCCCACGAGTTTAGCGGTGGAATGCGACAGAGGGTGGCGATCGCGCTTGCTTTGCTCCTCAATCCCAAACTCATTGTCGCCGATGAACCTACCACCAGTTTGGATGTTACCGTTTCGGCACAGATTTTGGAAGAACTAACCCGTTTGTGTCGAGAACGGGATATGGCTTTACTCCTAATTTCCCACGATCTGGCAATGGTAGGAGAATACTGCGATCGTATGGCGGTGATGTATGCCGGACAAATGGTCGAAACTGGTTCCACCGACTCAGTTCTCCAACATCCCCAACATGAATATACGCGATCGCTCCTGCAAGCAGCTCTTCACATTCAAGCCGTCAGCGATAAGGGAGCGGGAGAGCAGGGGAGTGGGGGAGTGGGGGAGAAAATAGTACTTACCTCTTTGCAAGCAAGTACTTCCCCATCTCCTATTCTGCGGGTTAAGGATTTAAAACAGCACTATAGCTTAGAAGGAAATTTTCTCACCCAGTTCTTTGCCAAAAATATCCCAGTTATCAAAGCCGTAGATGATGTCAGCTTAGAGCTGTACCCAGGTGAAATCCTGGGATTGGTGGGAGAATCCGGTTGCGGGAAGAGTACCCTATCCAGAACCATTTTGCAGCTGAAAAAGCCGACTTCTGGAAATGTAGAGTTTCTCGGACAGGAACTCACGAACTTGTCTGCCGAATCCATGCGACTGACGCGGCGACAAATCCAAATGGTATTTCAAGACCCTCACGCTTGCCTCAATCCGCGTATGACGATCGGACAGAGTATCGCCGATCCCCTGTATATTCACAAACTCGCCAGTCAAGATGAAGCAAAAGAGCGAGTCATACAGATGTTGGAGCGGGTTGGTTTAACACCGTCATCTGAATATTACCACCGCTATCCCTCCGATCTATCTGGAGGACAGCAACAGCGGGTGGCGATCGCACGCGCCTTGATTACCCGTCCCAAACTGATTATCTGCGACGAACCGGTCAGTATGCTCGACGCTCACGTCCAGACCCAGGTACTGGAATTAATGTTGGAACTAAAGGCAGAATTCGATCTCACCTATTTGTTTATTACTCACGACCTTTGGGTGGCGAGATTTTTCTGCGATCGCATCGCCGTTATGAATGCCGGTCGCATCGTCGAACTAGGTAAAACCGACGACATTTTTACAAATCCCCAGCATTATTACACGCAAACTTTACTCAATGCAGCGCCTCTGCTAGCTAGAGCTAGCGGTTGAGCTTAGCGGCAAATGGGGTGGGCGGTGCCCACCCTAATGACTGAGCGATAGACTAACTAATTAACCCACTTCTGAGCTACCAGTTCTGCCAAATCCACAACTCGTTGGCTGTAACCCCACTCGTTGTCGTACCAAGCTACCACCTTAACCATATCGTTGCCCATCACCATCGTCAGACTAGCATCGACGATCGAAGAAGCATCGGTACCGCGATAGTCAGAAGAAACCAGCTCCAGGTCGCTGTATTCCAGAATCCCTTTCAGAGGGCCTTCTGCGGCTTCCTTAAGAACTTGGTTTACTTCTTCTGCAAACGTATTCTTTTCGACTTGCACCACCAAATCCACCACAGAAACGTTAGGAGTTGGTACGCGCAAAGCGATGCCGTTCAGTTTGCCTTTCAGGGCCGGTACTACCAGAGCCACTGCTTTAGCAGCGCCGGTCGAAGTTGGTACGATGTTCATTGCTGCTGCCCGTGCCCGACGCAAATCCCGGTGAGAAGCATCCAGCAAGCGTTGGTCGCCCGTGTAGCTGTGGGTGGTAGTCATCGTGCCTTTGATGATGCCGAATTTTTCGTGCAGCACCTTGGCAATGGGTGCCAGACAGTTGGTCGTACAGCTAGCATTGCTGATGATCCAGTGCTTATGGTGGTCGTATTCGTCTTGATTGACTCCTACCACAAAAGTGCCGTCATCATTTTTACCGGGAGCGGTAATCAGAACTTTCTTCGCGCCAGCATTTAAGTGCTTGGTAGCGCCTTCCTTGCTGACAAACACACCTGTCGATTCAATGATCAGGTCAATTTCCCATTCTTTCCAGGGCAAGTTTTCCGGATTGCGATCGGATACGCATTTCACCGTCTTGCCATTTACGGTGATGGAGTTGTCATCATAACTAATATCGGCATTCAACTTCCCCAGCATCGTGTCATACCTTAGCAGGTGGGAGTTGGTTTTTGGGTCAGAGGTGTCGTTAATAGCAACTAGATCGATTTGGCTATTTTCTCTGCCCAGCCAGCAGCGCATAAAGTTACGCCCGATGCGTCCAAAACCGTTGATCGCTACTCTAATCACTGCGTCTTGCCCTCTATCTACTCGATTAATCAATCCCTAGTGATGAACCACATCATATCGCAAAGGGTGGACAAATCGAACGACAAATCGAACTGTATTTAGGGGTAGGGGATCGTACTGTTTGGGATCGTCAGGAGATGAATTTTGCCTACACAATGGGGCGGATGCCTTGTTCTGCCTCCAAGTAAGTTCTTACGGCTTCAGGAACC
>NZ_JACJUP010000935.1:0-2810 GCF_014748295.1 Planktothrix sp. FACHB-1355
AAAATAGTCAGTACTATCGAGATGCAAAAAAAGGCGATCGCATTTTGAAATGATAAAGTTACCCATCCTTCGGCAACCTGGTCTTTAAATAAGTAAACCAGAGCAATGTAACCCATGTAAAGGATATTAAAAATACTCGCAAGCAAACCTAAGTAACTGGCAAATCGCAGCGGTCGCACCGAGTTCACCACAATTACCTGTAAAGCAATATCGACTGTTTCCAGAAAACTTTTTAGTTTCGGTCTTCTATACCTTCTGATTTGTTCGTAGGTAAAAGTTTTTCTTCGATAGCCTACATAAGAACTGAGGAGGCGTAAATAGCGATACTTGTCGTTAACTTGAATGATGGCATTGACAACTGCTCTACTCAATACCCGGAACTGGGTCGCATTCTCGATCAGCGGTATTTTAAAGATACTTTTGCAAGACAAGTAAAATAGCTTAGCACCGACTTTCATCCACAGAGGTTCGCCAGAGCGATTATTGCGAATTCCGATGACAATATCGTAACCGAGTCGAGCTTGTTGGATTAAATCTGGAATCAAATCTGGGGGGTCAGATTCGGGAAGCACGATCGCTACAAAGTCTCCGATTACCGAATCTAAACCAGAAGATATAGCCACATCAGTACCAAAACTTCTGGAGAGATTAAGTAATCGGATACATTCGTATTCTTTTAAAAGACCGCACACTTGTTCGGCGGTATCATCTTCGGAGCCATCATTGACTAAAACGAGTTCGTAGTTGGCGTAATTGTTTCGCAATACTTCCATTACTTCAGTGACAAAAGGCTTAACAATCCTTGCGTCGTTAGAAAGTGGAGCAACTACCGAAACAAAACAATCATAGGTAGCCATTAGATTACGCCTCCTGTGAGTTCCATAAACTTAAGTTCAGGGGGAACATCATAAATATTGTCAATCTTACCACCCAATACACAGATCGAGTTTTTTAATCCGTGATGTTTTTTAAATAAAATCGGTCGGCTATCATCTACCTCGCTTTGCGGCAGAACTGTTTTCACTTCCCAGATAGAATCGACATACTGACATTTGCTCAGAATTGGGATATATCGTTCGGCATCTTTAATCATGTATGGGTAGTTAGTTTTGTGTCCGCTTTTAGGGTTAACTGTTTTTACATCAGCGTCTTCATCTTTCCAAAAACAGTGGGGGGTGTAGCGAACATGACTGAGGGTATGCAGTCCTCGTGCTGGGAAAGGCATGATGGAAAAGAAAGGCCCACACATAAGTGTAATACCGAGATGGCGAATTGGATCGGGAACTTCAACTAATGCCATTTCAGTTAATTCATGCTTGAGCGGAATTGTGGGTAAATTTGAACGATCGAGAATATGGTTAATAGATGAATAAGTGCAGTTAAAAACGTATTTGGCGGTAATTATATCTTGATTGTCGGGAGATTCTACAAAAATTTTAATAGCCAAATTATCAGCGTCTTCCAATTTGATAACTTTTGAGTTAAGCCTAAGTTTCACGCCTGCTGTTTCGATGTCGTTCAGCATTCTATGTTTTAGCTTTACGGCGTCAAAGGCATATTCTTTTGTATAAAAAACGTCTTCGATTAAGTTATTGTTGAAAAGCTTTTTGATGTCGATCGGTGCTGGCTCTATAAAAGCATCAATGCGTTGGCAAAATGTTTTAAATTGATTGGCTGTGACTTTGGAAGTTATTTTGCCGATCGCATAATATTTATCAAAGCTGCTATCGATACATTCGCGATATTCGCTGACAAATCGAGGAAAATTAACTCTCGATCGCAAAGCGGTCAATATGCTGCGCGGGTAGTGATAGCCGTTGTGAACTCTCGCTTGATTTGCATAAGATGCACGTTGGAGAACATCGGCTTCTTTTTCGAGAATTAGGACTTTGTTTAAATGTTCTTTGAGATATAAAGCAATTCTGCAACCAAAAAAGCCGCCGCCAATTACAACTGCGTCATAGCTGCTAGGGTTAAGCGGACTGGAGGCTGTTAGACTTCCTCCGCCAGGATGAAAAATTGGCGAATTTGTGATTGTCAACTCCTCAGACCAAAATCTTCCTGTGAATTATACCTAATACTGTCGCTAGGCAGAAGTATTTTTGTGAAAATTTGTTAAATAAGGGTGATGTCGGTGCGATCGCAGACGCAGAGTCGCACCGAAAACCGCTCCGTTTCCCTTTTAGCTAGCAGCTTTGTGAGCGATAACAGCGTAGAAGGGGTCGCCACCGCCGACACCCATCCATTGTAAAATACTGGGAGCGGCGGACACTCGGCTAATAACTTCCGGTTCGGTAAATCCGGGGATCGATCGAAAATAGCTTTTTACCATTTCCACCCGCGCTGCTTCCGAAGCATCCCGCCACGCCGCAATTGCCTTTTGATAAAACATCCGGTTCGAGAAGCTGAAAATCGCGATTCCACCGGGTTTAAGAATGCGATGAATTTCGGAAAATATCGCTTCTGGATATTGCAGATATTGTACGGAAACGCAGTTGAGAACAGCATCAAAATCTGCATCGGGTAAGGGAAATTTGGGATTTTCGTTGAGATTTTGGACAAAGTAATGATGCAACCGAGAATTGCGTGTCAATTCCTCTTCGTTCATCCCGTGTCCTTCCACATGAGCGAATTCTACGTCATCTGGTAGATGAGAAACCCAACTGCTCATCATATCAAAAATGCGAGTGTTAGGTTGAAGTCGTTCCCGGTACAAGTCTGTTAGCTGTTGGATAAAACCGTCATCTACGTGAGTGACAAAACGGGGGAAAGAATAAAACTGATTATCGCTCGTTTCGTCTAGCTTAGTG
>NZ_JACJUP010000936.1:0-2912 GCF_014748295.1 Planktothrix sp. FACHB-1355
CACTCCCCCACTCCCCCTATTACAAATTTGGGGGTTCTAACCCCTCATCCAGCATTTTTAAATCGGTGATAGATTTTATATTGGGTAGAACGCGGACGCGGGCAAATTTTAAGCCAGTCACTCCTTGCAGTGGTTCCACCGTACCGCCTTCAACTTCTCTATCAATCCAGCCTTCGCGAGCTAAGTAGCGCAAGTACTGTTGATACTCTGTCCACTCGTCATCAGTGGAGTAAACTATAGTAAGCATACCCGGTTGGGTTATGCGCTCGTGTGACTGTGTGTCAATAGCTTTATCAATACGCTTTTTGACGAGTTCGTAGCGGGTGTCGCGGGTGCCTCTAACTTCAAATAATTTTTCGGTGTCTTCGTTGTGGAAGATGTCAACTGTAGCATCCTGCACTAAGACCAAATGAGTTACTTGCATTTGGGTGTTATATTGCGCTTGAATGCTGAAGGCTGTTCTAGCACAGTCACACATAGCTCGCAGTTGTTCGTATCGCAAACTGCGAAGATGGAAAGTTGAAAACTTTGGGTCAATGGATGCGCCGGCATAGATCATGTGATCGATACCGTCGGTAGATTCGATATCGCAGTAGTGGGGTGTGATTTTTTGCATGGAAACCTGCCAGCGATCCCAAGTTTCTCGGAGAAGAGCGTTGATTTGTCCGATCGTGCGATCGTAGCGATCGCGAGCCTTGTAAACGCACTGATGCTCGTTGTCGCACGCCGATCGGTAAGCCGCGACAGCTGCGTTGACATTCGGACAGCATTGAGCAAAGTAATCGAAGTAAATTTCCAAAGAAGAACGCAGATAGCGAATGGCTGTGACTTCTGCATCTACAGTTATCCCCGACTCTATTTGTTCGATGTGATAAAGCAGATCGAGGCGAAGTTGTTCCCCTAAAGAGGTTTCTTGAGATTGACAGAATGCCTCAACCACTTTTAATCCCAGATGAAATTGTTCCAGCACATCAGTCTGAATGGCACGGTTGCGCTCCTCAGAAGAACCGCGAATGTCCGAGATGCCATACAGGGGGTAAACATTACTAAAAATAATTGGTTCTGGGCGCATTCCCCAGCTGCGTCGTTCTGCTTCCTGCAAGAATTTCCATTCCACTGCTGGGTGGATATTGTTAAATTGAGTAAATCTTAACTGGATAGCTTGACGCAGCGCCACTGTAAAAGGGAGGATGAGTTCGGAAGCATACCGACAGTCAAGGCTGCTGAAGTTGTAAGCCCGATCGCTCGTCAATCCCACTACGCCTGCCAGTTGCCGAAATCCCGCTTTATATCCTTTCGCTTTGACGACCAATGGAATGAGCAACAAAGAACGGACACCCATTTCAAGTAGCCATCGCTCGCACTCGGTAGGACAATCCTGACTGAGATCGGCAACGTTCCAAACTTGATTTGCCTCCGCTGCTCGTAAAAAGTGCGACCCTTGCAGAGACTGCATGGAATAAGTAGTAGTTCTTAAATCTTTCGAGTCCGGCCCAAAAAACAGCCGCGCCTCGGAACGTTCGGTACTTAAAATCAAGCTATTTTTGGCGTGCAGAACCGATCTCAGCAACTGGTCAATTTTGCGAAACTTCTTCGGTCGTAAAATCGAGTCTTGGTCAATCAACAGATTCGTGAGGCGGCGCAGCATTTCGCGGATTGTGACATCAACGCCCTCCAGCAGCAGCAATCCTTCTACCCGGTAGTTGTTCGGTTGCAATCTGGATAAAAGCAATTCTATCTGGGCAGAGTTTCTTAACCAATTTTGCCAATCTCCCGTCTCCATCTGTTCGATATTCAAATCCGCAAACTCGTCTACATTGCGATCGAGGCGGACAACTTTTAATTGTGGCCATTCGTCAGCGCTTTTGTCGGGTAATCGCAACCAAAACTCCACCCAGCGCAGTTCTTGTCGATCGGATTTGCCGACAGAGGCGACGATCGGTTGGTCGAAGAGACCTTGAATGTCAATCTGGTAAATATCTTGCAAAACCAAACCCAGTAACAGCCGACGGTATAAAGATTCCCCATCTGGGCCATCCCAATCCGAGAATAAATCGGAAAGCCCGATCCCCTTAATCCCAATCTCTTGGCGGTTAACTTCTATACCTACTAAACGGGAGAAGTAATTGTTAGCATATCGGATCGCAAAGTCTGGTAGCTCAATTGCAGCCACTAGCTGCTGGCTGTTTTGCTGGAAACAAACCAGCCAGTTTAGGTCTTTTTCCGATGCGTCTGTTGCTTCCGTTTCAGCAGTTTGAGGTATATAAGCCTCATCATTAGCCGTTAAAGAGGCTTTAGACAAAAATATTTCCTTATTCTGCACATTTTGCTCGTTTGCTTGGTTTTCCTTACCTTGCTGAGCAAGTTCGATCTCGCTCTTGCTTACTGCTCCAGAAGAGATCGGTTTTAAGTGATTCATAAGTTTGCACCCAAGGACGTTGGATTTAAAACACGTATAAAGGCAGGAAAATTGGAGCAGACAGAAGTGGTAAAATTCGATTAATGTATCCAAAATATCTCAGTAAAGCATTTTTTTTCAATTTTTCTAGTTTAGATTATTGTTATCTGCTATAATAAAAAAATCAGTTTTATTTTATGCGAACAGCACTTTTTTGGTGTTTTCAATCTAAACCAATTAGGGAAGCCAAAATTATCGCAGGCTCAGATATCCCCCGCGATATATAAAATTTTGCGTCTGATATTTTTGTTTGATATTTTTCTTATCTGAGATAGCCTTAGAAGCCCCAACCGTAAGCGTTGCAGGTTGGGGTACTTCACTTAGTTTGAATGTAGAACCATACGAGTGTGCCGGAACTTATTTTTTAGGCTGCATCGGCAATCACCGCCGGCGGAATTAACAAGTCTAAGCCTGCTTTGTATTGGGGATCTGCTTCTGTAGCAACTAGATCTCG
>NZ_JACJUP010000937.1:0-2828 GCF_014748295.1 Planktothrix sp. FACHB-1355
GGCTGTTTTTGCCAAAAGTTTTCTCCAGGTTTGAAAGAATGAGAATGCTGACATAAAATTTAATACATCGCAATAAAAACTAACTATTTTGAGGAGGCGAAAACAAGGACTTTTGTTTGGATCTTTGTTCGACAAAGCATTCTAGCGATCGGATCTGGAAGTTTTACTAACGCAAAAGTAAAAGGTATTGTGCAGTCCTAGATCTTGAGTTAGATAAGTAGGGTGGGCAATGCCCACCAAAATGGCTGTAAGCCTTTCGATACAGGTATGGTGGGCAATGCCCATCGTACAAATTATCTAACGATCGTAAATGTGACAAGGGCTGCTCTTGGCGTGGCAGCGTAATATTCGGAACAGACTCTCTCCAAATGAGCGTTCATTGGAGTAAGAAGTGAAACGAGTAGCGATCGCAGTCGGTCTTTTTAGCTTAGTAAGTAGCGCTATTGCCAGTTGCGCGACAAATCCCCAGAACACCCAAACTAGCAACCGTCGGAACACAGAACTTTCATCAGTTGCCGTCACAGTCCGCGACCTCGGCAACCCCTTTTTCGTCCAAATTGGTGAAGGTGCTGAAGCGGCTGCCAAGAAAATTGGCGGTCAGAATATCAGGACAACCCTTGTTTCCAGTGGAGACGACTTAAATCAGCAATTCAACCAAATCGAAAACTTCATCGCCTCAAATGTCAGCTTTATCATCCTTAATGCTGCTGACAGTAAAGGGATTGCTCCTGCTGTAGAAAAAGCTAAGCAAGCCGGAATTCCGATCGTTGCAGTCGATACCGCCGCCGAGGGAGGCGTCGATGCCACAGTTACTTCCAATAACGTGCAAGCCGGTGAAGTAAGCTGTCAATATATTGCCGATCGCTTAAAGGGTAAAGGCAGCGTTGTAATTATCAATGGCCCGCCTGTCACTTCCGTGGTCGAGCGAGTCCAGGGATGTTTGAGCGTATTCGCCAAATACCCAGGTATCAAGATTCTTTCCAAAGATCAAAATGCCGAAGGTAGCCGCGATGGTGGCTTAAGAGTAATGAGCGATTTGCTCATTTCATTCCCAAAAATCGATGCCGTTTTTGCTATTAATGACCCTACTGGCATTGGTGCAGAATTAGCCGCCAAACAAGCGAGGCGCAGCGAATTCTTTATTGTTGGTGTCGATGGCGCACCGGAAGCTAAAGACGCCCTCGAACAACAGAATAGCTTATTTGCCGCCACTGCGGCGCAAGACCCATTTAGCATGGCAGTCAAGGCAGTTGAAGTCGGAAACAACCTTCTCAAAGGCAAAAAGCCTGCCAATCCAAACATTCTAATTCCAGTCAAACTCATCACTCGCGAAAACGTTAAAGATTATAAAGGCTGGAGCAGTCAATAAAAACAATTTTGGATTTTGGATTTTGGATTTTGGATTTTGGATTGGCTCCGCCTTGAAAATGCGGATCTTAAAATTAGGATTTTTTTTGATGATAACCCTTGTAATGGGAGGTTTTAAACCGTTTGTATTCGGTCAAAAATCAAAATAAAACGTCTTTATTTGTTACTGACAAGAGGCGATTTTTCATGGTAAATATCCGGGAAACAGCAACTCAAACAAAACCCGTACTACAGATGCAAGGCATTACCAAAACCTTTCATGGCTTTACTGCTTTGCACGATGTCAACCTCACAATTTACCCTGGCGAAGTTCACGCACTCATGGGTGAAAATGGTGCAGGCAAAAGTACGTTAATGAAAATTTTGGCAGGAGCCTACATAGCCGATGCGGGAGAAATCCGAATTGACGATCGACCTATTAAAATGACCAACCCCGGTCAAGCCAGAGATTTGGGCATCGCCATTATTTATCAAGAAATCCATCTCGCCCCCAATTTGACAGTTGCCGAAAACATTTTTATGGGTCGAGAGCTTACAAAACATGGCGCGATCGATCGAGAAGGAATGCGGCGTAAGGCAGGTGAGATACTGGAAAACTTGGACGCGAGTTTTGATGCGGAAAACCTTGTTTCCACACTTTCAATTGCCGAACAGCAACAAGTGGAAATAGCTAGAGCGCTCAAAGACAAAAGTCGCATCCTGGTGATGGATGAACCCACAGCAGCGCTTTCAGAACGAGAGACAGAAAAACTTTTCGAGGTCGTTCGTCGGTTGCGGAATGAAGGCATCGCTATTATCTATATTAGCCATCGGATGGAAGAGATTTATGCGCTTGCCGATCGCGTCAGCGTATTGCGTGATGGCGGATACATCGGTTCTCTGGAAAAAAGGGAAATTTCTGCCCCTCGCCTCGTGGAAATGATGGTGGGTCGTCCTTTAGAAGATTTGTACGAACATAAACGTCAATCAACTGTCGGTCCCGTCGTACTTGAGGTAACAAATTTAAGCGATGGACGCAAAGTAAAGTTTGTCAGTTTTCAACTTCATGCAGGCGAAATTGTTGGTTTAGCAGGTTTGGTTGGCGCTGGTAGAACAGAGATTGCCCGTCTGATTTTTGGTGCTGACAAAAAGACGAGCGGTGAAATCAAACTGCAAGGTCGTCATCTCAATATTGCGACACCAGATGATGCGATCGAACAGGGAATTGCTTACGTTCCAGAAGACCGTAAAGATTTGGGATTATTTCTGGAAATGAGTTCTCATGAAAACATCATCATGAATGTTCTCGTCCGAGAAGCAAAAGCTGGCATTATCGACTCAAACGCACTTTCAAAAATTACGAATGATGCGATTAACAATTTGCAGATTCGTCTGGCCAGTCCGAGCATCAGAGCCGTGGATTTATCAGGAGGAAATCAGCAGAAATTATTGCTAGCGCGTTGGTTGGCAATTAACCCCAA
>NZ_JACJUP010000938.1:0-2898 GCF_014748295.1 Planktothrix sp. FACHB-1355
TGGATGGGGCAAATCGGCTGCAAATTCTGTGGCGCGTGATGCTACCTTTGTCTCGTCCGGCATTGGTGACGCTATTTTTATTTACGTTTATCGGGGAGTGGAACGATCTGTTTAAACCGCTGGTTTTTACAACGCGACCGGAATTAAGAACGGTGCAGCTGGCGCTGGCAGATTTTCAGGAGCAATTTACGAATAATTGGCCTTTGATGATGGCGGCTGTGACTATTGCTACGGTGCCGATCCTGCTGTTGTTTTTAATAGGCCAAAGACAATTTATTAGGGGAATTGCTACAACTGGAATTAAGAGTTAAGTTTAAGGCAAAGGAACGCACTAGCCGCGTCAGCGGCTGACCGCAGGGTATGTTTTCGCAGAGTAACGCTGAGTTAAAAAGTTTATTTGACAACGATAAACTTATAGGTATTCGAGCGCTTACTTTTGTGTGCCTCGGCTTTAAATGAAAAAAGCTAACTGTAATTGAAATGAGTCTAAAGAATCTAGGTCTGTTGATTATTGTTGTATCTTTCTTGCCTTGGGCAGCGATAATTTTTGTTGTGCCATTTATACAGATAGATTTAGCACACAAGGCTGTATTAGTAACTATTCTAGCTGTTGTGGCAGAAGTTTTGTTCTGGTTAGGTCTTGTCTTGGTAGGAAAAGAACTTGCTACTAAATATCGGCGTTATTTTAGTTTTTCTCGGATTTGGAAGAGTTTGAAAAAATTGCTCCGCTAACCTTAGCCGTTAACTAAGTAACGAAGCAATTAGGCTAATTTATTGTTAGAATTGTAGGTTGCCAATTTAATCTGAATCTGCGAAAATTCGCAGGCGAACGGTACGATCGCCATTTTCATCCAGAGGTACTTCGATCGATTCACCGGCTAGTCTTTCCAAACAAGTGAGAAGCGATCGCAAGTTGGGCGTACTCGCACCGGTATCCACATATAGCCGATCCGCCAAACTACCGACACGTTTCCAAGTAGTGTAAAGTTTGGCGATCGTTTGTTCTAGCTGAGACGCTTGTTTGACCAAATCAGATGCTGTATTCAAACAACCTATCCGCAGCGCTTCTTCTAGCGCCATTTCCACATCTACCGATGATTGGTTAATGGCTTGCACTTGGGCGGCGGCGTGGAGATACTTGGCTAAGTTGCGGGCGTCTGACGTTACCTGTTTGAGTTTATCGACGCTGGGTTCTTGGGCGACTTCTTCTTGCAGTAAGGTTATGTGAGATTCGGGTAATTTCTCCAATTCCTTAACTAGGGGTGCGAGGTAACGCGGCGGAAGAGTTTGATCGGCGGCTTTAGCTTTTACTTCGTCGGGGAGTAAATCGGAGGTCATAGCTGTCCACTCTTCTGCGAGTTGGCGCACTTCCCGACGGGTGATGCGATCGCCTTTTTGCGCTGCATCAGTGACCAGTTGTTGTATTTCTGGAGATGATTTGGCTGTTTCCACAAAAGCGCGTTTGCTGAAGTTTCTAATCGCAGTCGGGTCGAGCTTTCCCTCAGCTAAAAGAGTATCGGCGCTATTGGCTAACTCTATCAGAGAATAAGCCTGACTTTTGTTAATTTCTCGCTCTTTCAGCCAATTTAGAAAACCAGTGCCGCGTCCGTCGCCGCCTTTCTTCTCGCGATCGCGCACTACTCGTAAAATACGTCCGCGCCAGATTTCCGTTTGCAAGTCGAAGCGATCGCATACCAGCCAAGCGATATCCACTTGCTGCTGAAACTCACTATCTGGGATGCGATCGTCTTCTGGATCGGGTAACTGGAAGTGTAGATCCGTACCGATATTGAGGGCAGATGCGAGGTCGAAAGGAGGTTGGGGAGATTCGGGCATTTGTGAGAGCGATCGTGGGTCACAGAGGGATCATTATTGCACGTTCTTTATCATACTTGCTTACGCTGACGGTCACCTTCGGCACTCGCAGCGTGGCTAAAATGTCAAGTCCAAATGCAAAATTACTCCAGGGGTTTGCAGGTAAACTTTATTGCAAAACCGCTTTTACAAGGTAAGAGGAGTTTAGTTTTTCAAGTTTTTAGCTGATATTGCCAAATAAATATATTAGCTTATACTTATATTAAGTATCATCGATTTTAATCGATTTGTGGCTAAATTTTTAAATGTTAAGATATCTAAATAATTGAGTTGCAAAGCAAATTGTATATATGAACTTGCCAGAGCCGCAACTAGCTATTAACCGTCATCCCCTCACTGTTTCACCAGATACTCCACTTTTAGATGTCCTAGCCAAGATGAATCAAATTCATGGAGGCGAATGTACATTTTTTAATAAAGCTGAAGCTAAAAATAAAAATCTTTATTCCGGTCAGCCATCTTTTATGCCTCATCCCGGCAATTATAAAGTTAATAATTGCGCTTTGATTGTGGAAGAAGGAAAGATTCGAGGCATAATTACAGAGCGAGATGTAGTTAAATTGGTGGCAAGAGGACAGAACTTAGCTGTACCGATCGCAAACGTGATGACCAAAGAGGTGATTACTCTTGCTGAATCTGAATTTAAAGATGTATTTTTAGCTCTTTCCCTCTTGCGCGATAATCAAATTCGGCACTTACCAAGTATAGACGATGCAGAAAACCTGGTTGGTGTTGTTACTGCGGAAACGATTCGAGAAGTTCTCCAACCTGTAAATTTGTTAACAATGCGTCGAGTAGCGGACGTAATGACAACTAAAGTAATTCATGCGCCTGCTTCAAGTTCAGTGCTGAATTTGGCGCAATTGATGGCCGATAATTGTGTTAGTTGTGTGGTGATTGCCAACTCAGAAGCTAATACCAAACAAGCTATTCCTATCGGAATAGTTACTGAAAGAGATATCGTGCAATTACAAATCCTGGGTTTGCAAATCGAGGATATCCAAGCTGAAAAAGTGATGAGTC
>NZ_JACJUP010000939.1:0-2799 GCF_014748295.1 Planktothrix sp. FACHB-1355
ATAATCGATATCGCGATCGTAAATGCAGTTGAGCGTTTGAGCCGCAGCTGCTGCCAGAGTACCACCTGTAAGCGTTACCAGCAATAACAGCGGATCTACCCGTCCTGCCGATGCCATCCACATACTAGCTGCTGTTGTAATTAGCAGCAGGGGAATAATCCGGGGTTTCGTCAGCTGATAGTAACTATGTATTACTTCTTTGAAGTTTTGATGGTGACGGGAAACCCCAGTAGCAATAATTTCTTGCATGAATTCTGTTAGTCCTTTGCTAATTGTCAGTTGTTAATAGTTAGTAACGCGACTGACGACTAACTACTAACCAATGACCCGATTAGGCTGGCGATCGCTGAAGACGACGTGTACTCAAGACATCGCGCCACGTCAAAACTGTCAGCGCCACCAAAGATCCCAGTAATGCCGCACCGACTGCTTGGTGAGTAACTGTCAGCGGTTCTACCTGGAGGTGCAAGCGGAAAGTTGCCACGCCAAGAGCAATTTGACATAGCAGCAAAACACCAGCACTGTTAGCCAGCAATCGGACAGTGGAGTGTACTGCCGGTGTTCGCCATGTCAGAATTACTACAGCCAAAGTTGCCAAAGTGGGTGGAACTACACCGGCAATGTGGCTATTCATCACAGCACATAACTGCGATGCGCCAAAGCACTGGTGCAGCGCCCAGCGAGATGCCACCAATCCGCCCAAAAGGCATTGTACGTAAACTAAAATTGCGGCGCTTAAGCTTACCCACGCTAAGTTACCGACGGTGCCGGTGGCTTCGTAGGGTAAGAGAGCCACGCCAATCACTATCAGCGTAGTGAAAAATAACAAAGCTGCTCCCAGGTGAGCGGTGACAATATCAAACCGCAGCAGTTCGGTAACGGTGAGTCCCCCAAGGATACCTTGGAAAATTATCAAAAAGAGGGCGAACGCAGAGGCCCAAAGTAGCCAAGGCGGTGACTGACGCCGATACCACCACGAGATACCAACCAGAGCGATCGCGCTGACGCCGATTAAAGCCGCATCCAATCGGTGAAACCACTCCAGGAACACCTGTAGGTTCATCTGCTGGCTGGGTACTAACTGACCGTAGCACAACGGCCAGTCAGGGCAAGCCAACCCGGCATTCATCACCCGCGTGGCGCTGCCTACTGCCATCAACAGCAGTGTGGCGATCGCGATTTTCCACACAAAGCGACGGATAAAATCTACAGGGGTGGCAACAAAAGTGCTTTCATCCTGATGCAACACAGTGTCCGCCATGAGCTCTACCTTCGGGTTAATCACTTTCTGTGCGTGTTAAGCAAATTATGAGCATCTGCTCATTCTGAGCCATTCATCGCATTCAATGCAATGAATGGCTCTAGGTATTACTGTAACGACATAATCCGGTTAAGCAAAAAACCTTTAGGTATTTTTTACTTATAAAATCTTTATGTATTTTGATAGACGTAATTGTGGCAAAAGATGCTGTAACAAATGTAGGACATACGTTAAAATCACCAGTTCGCTAGCATCGATAGCGTCAAACACTATTTGACAGATAGGCTTACCAAAGAAGGGAAAAGGGTAAGGCGTAAGCAATAAAGGCTAATTTAAAATCATTTTTCCATTCCGATTACCCTTGCCTTTCCCCCTTTTGATTGTTGTGTTGTCAATTGCAGCGATCCCAAAGAAATATTGAAAAAGTGGCCTATCAAACTCCACCTTTATCGACCCCTGTTTTACCTTGGTAAGGGAATCGATACTAAAAAACAAATGCTTGCTTGTCTAAAATCAAGGCTGACAGCCTTTTCAATACTTGATGGGCCAACCTGCTTCTTGACATCAGCCGCGATCGAAAGTCAAGCAGTTGTGCAATAAATCCTAAATCGCCGTGAAAATCCCAAGTAACATTTCAACTCTACTAGCCGGTATAGCACTGACCCTCGTCAGTCTCTGGTTCGGTCAGAATCATGGCCTACTGCCAGAAGCAGCCTCAGAAGAAGCATCTTTGGTAGATGGGTTATTCAATATGATGATGACCATCTCCACAGGTTTGTTTCTCATCGTTGAAGGCGTAATTATCTATTGCGTCGTTAAGTTTCGCAGGCGTCCGGGTGACACCACAGATGGAGCGCCGATGCACGGCAACGTTCCCCTGGAAATACTCTGGACAGGAATTCCCGCGATAATTATCCTGGTCATTGGAGTCTACAGCTTTGAAGTTTACAACGCTATGGGCGGCTTAGACCCGATGGCCGCTCACGGTATGCCACAGCAGCAAGCGATGAAAATGCCAGGATCTGCGATCGCCGCCACCTTAAACCAGACAGATAAACCCGCAACCCAAATTGCAGAAGGCGTTGGCGCTACCCCAGCACAAAGCCCAGTCCCAGACTTGGAAATTGAGGTTACCGGTTTGCAGTTTGCCTGGATTTTTAACTATCCCGATAGTGGCGTCGTATCTGGCGAACTGCACGTCCCCGCCGGAAACCATGTCAAACTCAACATTTCAGCCAACGACGTGATCCATGCCTTCTGGGTACCCGAATTCCGCATCAAGCAAGATGCAATACCAGGTAGAACAACGCAATTGCAATTTACTCCCAAGTTAGTTGGCACCTACCCAGTGATTTGTGCCGAACTCTGCGGTGGCTATCATGGCAGTATGAAAACCCAGGTGATTGTCGAGACACCAGAAGAATTTAATGCCTGGATTCAAAGTCAGCAAGAAGTTGCTAATTCCGATAACTTGAATCGGATTGTGGCCCTAAACCCGCAAGAAATGTCAACTGGTGAATTTTTAGCTCCCTACGCAG
>NZ_JACJUP010000094.1:0-10690 GCF_014748295.1 Planktothrix sp. FACHB-1355
TTCGGCATCAGCAGGGTTACCCCCCATCCATTTCAGACAGCGACGGTAAAGATAATTTTGATACCTTTTCCATAGCTGCCAAAACACTTCCTCCCTCTTTTTCCAGCAATCCAACAGGTAAAATTCAGTCAAGGCCACCCCTAATTGAGTATTCGACATAACTTTTGTGCTGATGTTGTACTTAATTGGGTTTTCATTGAGGTCAATCTCAATCCCTGTCAATCCCCCATGTAAATTGGGCCTAAGTATCGACTGTAGAACTAAAATCAAATGATCAATTCGGTTGCTTGCTAAATGTATCTAACATCTTTCTAAAGACAGATGTCAAGAATAGTAGATTTATTTTAGTTTAAATAATTTTTAATTTTTTTCCCCGCTTGAAAGTGAGATACAGAAGAGAGGATTTTTGTTTCTTTAGAAAATTTATTAATCAATCTGGCGCGGTTAAGTAACTTGCAGTCTCTTGAGGAAATTTTGTATGTTTAGATACAGTTTGTTAGGATTTTTGGACAGGAGTGCAGAAATTTTCGGTCTACCGACAGTCAAATTGATTTGATTTATGCGTATAAATACGGAAGAGGCATTCGCAAAAATAAACCATAAATAGATCAGATAACTTTGTTAACTGCTGCCATTAGTCCAAAGCGCTGCGATCGAAATCTCACATTCACCCATCAATGACCAAAATTCCCTTTGTAGACCTCAGCTTTCAACACGAACCGCTGATAAACCAAATCGAACAAGCCATCCTGACTGTACTCCACCAGGGAGATTTTATCATGGGCAAAGCTGTCGCCGAATTTGAGACAGCATTTGCTAATGCTTGTGGTGTAGAATACGGTATTGGCGTCGCTTGCGGCACAGATGCGATCGCACTCGGACTGCAAGCTTGCGGTATTCGTCCCGGCGATGAAGTAATCTTACCAGCCAATACCTTTGTTGCCACTCTCATCGGCGTTCTCCACGCTGGCGCTACCCCGATTTTCGTCGATTGCGACCCGGAAACCGCTTTAATTGACCTAAAAGCAGCAGAAAAAGCGATTAGCGAGCAAACGCGGGCGATTGTTCCAGTGCATCTCTACGGACAAATGGTGTCGCCCAAGCAACTGCGAGATTTAGCCAGCGCTCACAATTTGATAATCTTTGAAGATGCCGCTCAAGCACATCTAGCGGAACGAGAAGGTTACAAAGCTGCTTCAATCGGTAAAGCCGCCGCATTCAGTTTTTATCCCAGCAAAAATTTGGGAGCGATCGGCGATGGCGGTATTCTGGTAACAAATGATGCAGAGGTAGCGCAAAAAATGCGCTCGCTCCGGAACTACGGTGCGCCACAAAAATATCTCCACACCGAATACGGTACAAACAGCCGTCTCGATACCCTACAAGCAGCCGTCCTCAACGTCAAACTACCTCATTTACCAGAGTGGAACAATCTCCGCAACGCAGCTGCACAGGAGTACGATCGCTTACTAGAACCGCTGCGATCGCACGGTATTTTCCCCATCCATAACCAAAGCGGCACAGGTCATATTTATCACCTATACGTCATCCGTATTAACGAATCCTGTGCGATCGAGCGAGAAAAAATCCAAGCCGAACTGAGCGCAGTTGGCATTCAAACAGGCATTCACTATCCCCTGCCTTGCCATCTCCAGCCAGCTTATCAGTATCTAGGATACAAAGCCGGAGACTTTCCCAATTCCGAAATCCTATCAAAACAGATTTTATCCTTGCCAATGTACCCAGGTTTGAGCCAAACTCAAATTGTGCAAGTCGTGCAAGCACTTCAGCATATCCTTATCGCTCCAGAAGCTGCTATATCCGGTTAAATCTATGCAAGTAGGATTAAAAATTCCCAAAACCTTAGAGCCACATCTACTCAGTGGCGCTATACTAGCTTTTCTGACAATTTTGTACGCACCTTTACTATTGCATTGGTATGATGGCTGGCTGCACAAAAATATCGGCATCGTACACGAATATTTCAGCCACGGATTAATCGGTCTACCCTTTGCCACTTATATCGCTTGGACAAATAGAAAGCTGTGGCGTCGCTTACCAGATAAAGCAGATCCCATAGGTGCCGGTTTGTTAGTTATGGGAGGAATATTTTATCTGAGTGGCTTAAACGACTGGGTAAATTTATCATTCCCAGTCGTGCTAACCGGACTCTGCTTGTGGTTAAAAGGATTTCCCGGTTTCAAATTGCAAGCTTTTCCCTTGTTGTTGGTATTGCTGGCATCGCCAACATCAGTACCGTATCTGATCGAACCCTATGCCTTACCTTTACAAAGTTTTATTGCTGGAGTAGCTGGGTTTATTTTGAGTCAATTTGGCGTCAACGTCACGGTAGAGGAGATCAACTTATACGTTGGCGGACAAATTGTGGAGGTAGCGCCGCACTGTGCCGGCCTGAAAATGCTATTCACCAGTCTCTACGTAGGCTTGATGTTGCTTTTCTGGACTGGAGCATTGCGATCGCGCACGAAAACAATTCTATTCTTATTGAGTGCCGCATTGCTCAGCGTCATTGCCAACATCATTCGCAATGCCTTGCTGACCTTCTTTCACGGTACTGGCAATCAGCAAGCCTTTGAATGGCTGCACGAAAGTTGGGGCGGTGACTTTTATTCTGCTTGTTTGCTGGGATTATTGGTTGTGCTAATCAATTTAATGGAAAAATATTTTCCCACCGACCTCGATGAAAGCGAACAGCCTCAAGTTGAGGAATTATGAATTATTTGGATTCAAAACTCAAAACTTATAACTTAAAACTCTCTCAGGTCATCTTGCTCCTGTTCCTGTTAGTATTGATCGCGTTAGGAGCAGTTCCCAGTTACCTGAAAGGACGTTGGGCTTGGGAGCAACCGCCGCCAATACCTTCCCTCAAGCAAATCCAACAATTGCGGAAAACAGGACTCACTGTTCCGGGTTGGCAGACCATCTCCCAGCAAAACCCAGAAGTGAGCGGTCACAAATGGTCTTTCCAAAATCTGCAACGCGACCCACAAACTCAGGCGGTATTGATGTTACTGCCTCAAAACGGACCAAAAGAACAGCCGCAGGTAGAGTGGGTAGATATCAAAGGATTTTGGCGTTGGAAAACAGATAACTATCGATCGGCTCAGTTTACTGCCACCTCAACAAATAATAACAGTCAAACTGCCAAAGTGGAAGCTCAGTACTTCCGAGGTTGGAACCCAACGCAGACTTACGCCGTACTGCAATGGTATGCTGTTCCCAATGGAGGCAGTCCAGACCCAGGCAAATGGTTTTGGGCCGATCAAATGGCGCAGTGGCAAAAGCGTCGAGTTCCGTGGGTTGCAGTCAATATCCAAATACCCATCGAACCTTTGGGTGACATCGAAAAAGTTTGGCCTATAGCTGAGTCGATCGGCAAAACTGTTCAATCCACTTTAATGTCAGGGCCATTTCGCAAAAATTAAGAATTAAAAATGAAAAGTTAAACATGAAAGGGGTTGTGTTAAGGCGACGTTTAATAGCTATTCACCTGCTCAGTCTTCACACAGGTAGCACCCTCCTGCTCACAGGCTTATTTTGGACACGCGCTCAAAAAAGCTGGGGACTGGCTATAGCGGCAGAACATTCCCTATCCCCCATTTCCGCTTCTCAATCCCAAATCCCAAATTCGATAGCCCAGTCCCCTGTAACCATACCGGTAGTTCCGTTTGAACTGCAAAACACACCTCAGCGCTTTGAACCGAGTCCCCAATTCGGCCCCTACCGGATCGGGCCGGGAGATAGCCTTTCCGTTATAACTCAACGCTTTCCAGACCTGAGCTTTCAAGCTGCTGTCACACCGGAAGGCAATATCGTCGTCCCGCTGTTGGGAACTGTCTCTGTAGCAGGTTTGACTCTGCCAGAAATTCAAGAAAAATTACGCTTAGGTTTTAATCGCTACGTGATCGACCCGGTAGTCTCCGTAGGACTGGCAGGTCAGCGTCCCGTTCAAGTGACTATTACCGGTGCCGTGTCGCGACCGGGTTTTTATAGCCTGCCGTTCCCGCCGCGCCTATCCACGGCAATGCTGGTAGCAAATGGCAGCACGGACAAAGCCGACTTGCGACAAATTCGGGTGCGTCGCTTTTTATTGGATGGCTCTTTTATCGAACAACGAGTAGATCTATTTACACCTTTGGCTGCCGGAGATCCTCTCCCAGATTTGCGTTTGGAGGATGGAGATGCAGTCATCGTGCCACAATTGGAAGTGGGAAACGACGCTACTTACGATCGCACCCTGGTAGCTAAATCGACTCTAGCCCAACCAGTCATCAATATCCGCGTTTTAAGCTATCCTAATCAAGGCTTGGGCAATCTTCGCCTTCCCAGCGGCAGTACTTTTCTGGATGCTTTCACCGCTGCCAGTCCGAATCTGCAAACAGCAGATATCAACAGGGTAGCCCTGATCCGATTCGATCCAGAAAGAGGTAGGGCAATAGTCAGGGAACTCAATGGTAAAAGAGCTTTGTTTGGGGATGCGTCTCAAAATATGCCCCTGCGAGACAACGATGTGATCGTCATCGGTCGCAATCTTGTGGGTCGAATTACTTACGCTCTGAATACTTTTACTCAACCTTTCCGAGATATTCTCGGTTTTTTGCTGTTCTTTCGCTCTCTCAGCGATAGTGCGAGCGATCTTTTTGGCCCAGGAACCAATAATAATGATTAAAATATTATATTATTTGTCTTTCCTCAAAACTATTCCCCTCTCCACACAGCCAGTCCACTACTTTCAAAAACCGATTTTCTGTGATTCGATCTTGAACTTTTGACTTTTAACTTATGGCTTCACCTATTGTTAAACGCTATCTGATCGCCTTCGACCAGCACAAATGGAAGGGAGTGGCTGCCTGTATTCTCATTATGGGGGGAGCCGGTTTTGTGGCACTACAGCCAGCACCACCCAAACAATATGAAGCTCAAGGCTTACTAAGTTACACTCAGCCACCGGTGATTATTTCCAAAACAGGAAGTGATATTCAACAGCAAGCTCAGGGAATTAATGTAGACGCTCTGGCTAACGATGATGTGAAAGCAACGGCGGCGAAGCAAGCTAATGCGAATCCAAAACTGGTACGCAAGAATGTTAGGGTCAGACCGCCCAGACCCGCTGCTAAAGGGCAACCGCCTCCACCACCTATAGTGACTGTTAGCTACACAGATGAAGATGGGAAGAAAGCTGCTGATGTGGTCAATTCCATAATGGTGGGGATGGTCGAACGCAGCCGTTTGATTAACACTTCTAGACTCAGAGCGATTAAGGAGGAGCTTACTAAAAGGTTGCCCCAGGTAGAGCAGGAACTGCGATTGGCAGAAGGAAAACTGCAAAAGTTTACCAAGGTGGAAGGGCCAATTTTGTTGGCAGCCGAAAATGGCAGTTTAATTCAAGGTATTACTGGCAGCCAAAATCAGCAGCGTCAGATACAATTTGAATTGCAGGGGATCGAAGCCCAAATTCGCAGCTTGCAGCAACGCTTGGGCTTGACACCAGACCAAGCATATGCTTCCTCGGCTCTCAGTGCCGACCCGATTATTGCCAATTTGCGAGTGCAGATTTACCAAATCGAATCTCAGCTAGCTATTCTCAGCAAAGACCTGCGACCCGTACACCCCAACATAATTGCTTTACGCAAGCAACAAAAAGCTTACGAGGAACAGCTCAGAGCCAGAGCCGCCGAGGTAATTGGCGGGAACGGGATAGCAGCACCGCTCCAAAGTGGCGCGAAAATCCGTCAAGATAGCAGTCTCGATCCGGCTCGACAAGCCTTAGCACAACAGCTCGTAACTTTAAAGACGCAACAAGAAGCATTGGTGCAGCAGTTTCAGGCGATTCTCCTACAAGAGCAGAAGTTAAGGCGAGAATACGCTACTATTCCCGATAAGCAACTAGAATTATCGCAATTACAGCAGGAATACCAGCTCAGACAAAGCCTCTTCAGCAAAATGCAGGCGGCTTTAGTGGATGCACAAGCCGCAGAAGCAGAAACTGTGAGCAGCTTGACTGCGGTCAAACCGGCAGAAGTTTCCGAAGTAGTCCAGCCCGGACAAAATCCTATGATGACGATCGCCATAGGCGCATTAGCTGGACTGGCTGTGGGCGGCGGATTAATCTTCTTGCTCGGTTCTATGGGCGGTATTTTGCAAACGATGGAAGATATTCGCGGTTTGCTGACGCAGCAAGAGGTGCAACTGCTGGGTATCGTACCTTATATTTTGGTCTTTGACCCCGATCGCGAGGGCATACCGGTTTTGGTGACGCCAGATTCGCCCTATTTGGAAGTCTACGAACGTATCCGCAGCAGTCTGCGCCGTACTAGCGATAAACCTGTGAAGGTACTTACACTCAGCAGTACGATCGACCAAGAAGGTAAAAGCGTCACCGCTTACAACTTGGCCATTGCCTCGGCTCGTGCCGGTAAGCGAACTTTGCTGATCGAAGCCGATTTGCGATCGCCATCTCTCTCTAAAGCGGTTAAGGTGGCACCCGACCCTGATGCCTTTATAGAACCCTTGCGTTACTACGGCACTTGGAGCGAGTGCGTGCGCCTCGTACCGGAAGTAGAAAATTTATACCTGGTACCGAGTCCGGGGCCGTTGCGACAACCGGCAGCTATTATTGAATCAAGCGAGTTTCGCCGCTTGATAGAGGATATGCGAGGACGATTTGACCTAGTAATAATCGATACGCCCGCTCTTAGTATATGCAATGACGCTCTATTGTTGGAGCCGCTCACAGATGGGATGGTGCTGGTAGCTCGACCGGGTTACACGGGGGAAAGTATGTTGACGGAGGCGATCGAGCAATTAGGAGAATCAGAAGACTTGCAGTTGTTGGGTGCGATCGTCAATGGCGCTGACATCCCGCTGCCGATGCCTAGCGTTAGCATAGAACCCCAAGATTCCCTGACTGCCGAAGCAGAAAATTTGCAGTCACGCCAAACCAAAGACTCCAAAAAAGTAAAAGCTAAAAAGTGAAAAGCCAAAACAATAAAATTCCATTTTTGACTTTTGACTTTTATTAAAACTGCTCGGATTCAGAGCGATCGGCAAATAATCCCAATAAAGGCGCTAAAATTGCTCCGACGACAAAGCCGCCGGCGTGTGCCCAGTAGGCAATTCCACCACCTTCCATACCGATGTTAGCAGGAGCGTTGAGGCTGGCAATCCCGTAGAAAGCTTGCTGGACAAACCACCAACCCAAAAAGAAGTAAGCGGGAACATAGCCCACAAAATAACCGAAAAGTGTAAGGATGCGTGCCTTGGGGAATCTGAGAATATAAGCTCCCAGAACTCCTGCGATCGCACCGCTGGCACCCAAAGAAGGTACGATCGAACCAGTAGCAAAAAACCACTGAGCTAATGCCGCCAACGCACCACAAGTCAAATAAAAAAACAAATATTTGACGTGACCCAGCTTGTCTTCAACATTGTTACCAAAAATCCACAAAAACAACATATTGCCCGCCAGGTGTAAAAAACCGCCGTGCAGAAATTGCGAAGTAAACAGAGTCATCCACTCCGGCAGTCCGTAATTTACTGGCAGTCCATAACTGGCGGGTATGCCCGAAAAGCTAGCGCTTAACTCTCGCGGTACCACTGCCGCCACATGGAAAAATCCTTGCAATTGTTGCGGCGGTAAACTCAGTTCGTATAAAAAAACCAGAATATTAGCAGCAATCAACCCGTAAGTAACATACGGAGTGATGCGGGTCGGATTTTCATCGCGAAGGGGAACCACAGGCTTTTTTCCTCAGCATCATTAAGCTGAAAGATACCCTATTAAATTATGTTACGTCTTCTAACTTGCGGATTCTATCTTAGGACTTACAGATTCAACATATAGCAGAGGAGCAAAAGAACTGAGGAAAATATTTTTTATCTTCCTGAACTTCCTTTGCTCCCCAATCCCTTGCATTTTTGCTGCTTTATGCGTAAGTGCTACAGCTTTTAGCCAGCAGTTACCAGCCCTTTTCTGCTTGACTCAGCACATAAGTGGCTACATCTTCTATCTGCTGCGCGTTCAAACGACCGCGAAAAGATGGCATGGCATTTTTACCATTTGTCACCTGAGTTTTGATTGCTTCTAGTGAGTTCATACCATATTTCTTCAAAGCATCTTTCTTCAGGTTTTTATTAGCCATAATGACGTTGTTACCGCCCATATGGCAGGCAGAGCAATTGGCAGAAAATATTTTCGCACCATTTGCTGCATTTCCTGCAAGGGCAGGACGTCCGAAGGCAAATGTCAAAACTGCGATTGTTAGCAGTACAGCAGATACAAATCTTCTCAAGGGAGTTCTCCTGGAATCAAGGTGTGCAGCAATGGGTAAAAATGTCAGACAAGAATATTTTATGGTTCTTGCAAACATTTACATTCAGGAGCAAAAGCATAAAGAGCACACCCCACGAAGTCACCAGTGCGAGCAAGCAATCCGATCGGTCAGATCTTTAACCTTGAACAGTAATTGTGCCCACCATACCAGCACCGCGATGCGGTTCGCAGTAGTAGGTATATACGCCTGCTGGTGCGTCTGCTGGGAAAGTAACTTGGAACTTCTGACCGGGTTTCATCAATAAACCCTTATGAGACAGACTCTTGGCGAGGTCTGCACTTTTAGCGGGATTTTTTGCCCCATCGAAGACGATATTGTGGGGAGGAAGTTTATTGTTTAACCACTCTATAGTGTCACCCGGTTTGATGGTGACTTTAGGGGGATCGAAGGCCAACATTCCATTATCTTTCCCCATTTTGACCGTGACGGTATCGGCGGCAGCGGGGGGAGTCAGCAACACGAAGGTACAAGCGACCAACAAGATGCTCAAAAATGCTAGTTTTAAGCGCCGTGAAATAGCAGCTACGAAGTCCATAATCTCCTCCTGAGATTAGTACTCGACTAAGTTTCCTGAAAATAAACTACCAGAGAAGTTGCTGGTATAACTTCATTTTCAGGATGTATTTTTCTAAAGCTGGCGATCGGCAAGAAACGAGATCGCTGCTTTAAGAGAGAGAAGGGATTTTGTCAATCAATCCCAAGTTAAAAACTGTCTGTACCCCATCCCGGTGCTTTATCCGCTGCTGTCAGTAAGAAAGCAGCCAAGTCTGTTACCTCAGCTTCCGACATCCAACTGGGGGAGATTCTTCGGCATACATAGCTTTCTTCGCTCCCATCATAGAGCATCGGTTCTCGGAAGTAGGCTACCAGATTTTTGATATTATCGCGAGGCGGACTGGCACCTTGAAGCGCCTGTAGGGAGAGCGACACTTGCGGATTTGGTAAGGTGGCTCCTCCCACATGACAGCTCATACAGTGCTTCTGGAACAGCTGTTTGCCTTTGGAAACGTCTGTCGGTGAAAACAGACGAGTCTCACCCTGCTCGTCGAACTTGAGAGCGATCGGTTCTGTAACGTGTAAGTAACGCACCACATAAGGGTCTACACCTGCTGCTCTAGCTGGTAGGCTTACCAACATCGCGCTCAGGCAAGCAGCTAAAATTGTCAACAGACGTGGAACTGAAATTAATGGGCGCAGCATTTGATGCTTCACTTTGGGATTTGGGGTGAGCAGGGCAAGTAAAAAGAAAAAAGGAAAAAGTAAAAAGCAATCAGAAATAGACAAAAGAGTGATAGTCTTGATTTCCATTGTTGGCTTTTTTGCTTTTGCCTTTTTAAACAACGGCTTTAAAAATAGATTTTGCCGCCTCCCCACCTAACGCCTGCTACTTTTGGCTGTAGCAGGATGTGACCGGCAATCGCCTCTAGGTCTTCGTCGCTCAGATTTCTCATTTCTGGGAAGATATCTGCGCTCTTCTTGCTGGGGTGTTCCTCAGCGATCGATATTTCGCCATCGTAGGTGGTGGGATTCTTCATATATTCCACCAATGCTTCGATGTTATCGCGGGGCGGCGTCGCGAAGGAAAGGGCTTCCGGCTCGAGTCCCACGTTGGGGTTTGTCTTTGTAACGCCCCCATTGTGGCATTGGGAACACACATTACTAAACAGCCGTTTGCCTTCCTTGACTTGTTCCAGACTCAGGACTGTGGTGTCACCCTGCGAATTTTTTGGCACCGTGCGGGTTTGGGCGTCGAGTTCGGCGGCAAAGGCGCTTCCGACAACCATCTGGAAGGTGAATAATACAGTGGCCACAGCAAGCAAAATGTATTTTTTAAGCATGGTACTCCCAAAACAATCAGGCTCGGTGATTGGATATTGCAGGTGGACTCAATCTGTTCGATTTGGTCAGCATACCGATCGACAAGGTGAGCGACATAGCTCTAGCCCAGACGAGCGATAAAGCTAGGAATCATCTAGCTCAGAAAGACCTGGCGACTGTTGGGTTACAGGGGTGAATCTTCCTGTCGGTCAGTGCCCGATCTATTTCCTTGAGCCATAATTTCGGAAACGATCGCCTTCGCATCCTCTAAGGCCAAACGAGTCTGAGGGTTTTTGTATTTGATTCCCAACCGATCGCCTAGCTTCAACACTTCTGCCACCGAAGTGTTGTAGTCAGCGGCGATTTCTTCAATCGACAGATCTGCAAAACCCATACTGGTTGTTTGCGAAAGATTGAGCCACTCTCATAATCATGCCACTGAGCGGTACGTTTCCCAAGACAGAATCTGTTGATTTGAGTCAGGGGCTAGGGGCTAGGGGCTGGGGAGATCGGAAGAG
>NZ_JACJUP010000940.1:0-2844 GCF_014748295.1 Planktothrix sp. FACHB-1355
CAGGAATTTAGCATTTCCTACTTTATTAGAGCGCAAGATTCATGTTATGGCACTGGGGCCATTGACAACCAAAACTTTTAATAAGGAAATAACTCGGATCGATAGCGTCAGGAATTTGACCGATCCGATAGAACGAAGGTTCTTTTTCAGCGTCGGCTACACGGCTTTATTGGCATTGCCGATACATACAACATCCGGCGAAATTGGTTTGGTTAGTTGCAGTCATTCTAGCGGTTCTCGACCTTGGCGAGATGAGGAAGTGGATCTGCTGCAAGCAGTTGCAGATCAATTGGCGATCGCGATCGACCAAGCGGAACTCTACAAACAAACTCGCACAGCTGCTGTGAAAGCGCAAGAGCAAGCCACCAAACTAGAACAAACTCTGTACGAATTGCAACAAACTCAAGCTCAATTGGTGCAAAGCGAAAAAATGTCCAGTTTGGGACAAATGGTTGCTGGTGTCGCGCACGAAATTAACAATCCCGTTAACTTCATCTACGGCAATATTACCCCTGCCAAACAATACGTCGCAGATTTGATCGACTTGCTGGAACTGTACCGAAAATTCTATCCCAATCCTGTGAAAGAAATTCAAGAACAAGGAGAAGAAATTGACTTAGATTTTATTAAGGAAGACTTACCCAAAATCCTTGGTTCGATGAAAATGGGTGCCGATCGCATCCGGCAGATTGTCTTATCCTTGCGGAACTTCTCCCGATTGGACGAAGCGGAAATGAAGGCTGTTGATATTCATGAAGGTCTGGATAGCACATTGTTGATTTTGCAAAGTCGCTTGAAAGCAAAAGCAAATATTCCAGAGATTCAAGTTATCAAAAATTACGGTGAATTACCCAAAATTCAGTGCTATGCCGGACAATTAAATCAGGTATTTATGAATATATTAAATAATGCGATCGATGCTTTAGAACAGCCATCAATTAATGAAGATAGATCGATTAAGATTACTACAGAACTTAAAGACAGCGAGCGAGCCATTATTCGGATTGCTGACAATGGGCCAGGGATGACAGAAGAAGTACAGCAAAGAGTTTTCGATCCATTTTTTACAACCAAACCAGTAGGTTCTGGCACAGGTTTGGGAATGTCAATTAGCTACCAGATTATCAACAAACATAGCGGTCAATTAACGTGTAATTCAGCACCGGGAGAAGGTGCGGAGTTTGTTATAGAGATTCCGGTTAGTCAGCAAAGATAGTATAGCTAGGGCGTCGGGCGTCGGGGAAGAAGTCTTTAGAATCAAGGGTTTGGTACAAGCAACTACCTCTGGTAATGATAGCTGAAAGGAGAGGAAGCGATCGCACAATTTCCGGAATTCGGAGAGCGATCGCCATAGCAGTTGTTAACTCATCACAATAACCTCTGTAAAAAAGTTTCTAATTCATTTCTTCCTTGTTGGGTAATCAGGTTGTAAATCACTTCTTCTCGATTGTTGGGAGTGTAAAACCGATAGAACCTTCGATCCTCATCAACTCGACGCACGTAAACGAGGGGAACACCGACAGAGGCGAGTAATCCAGCTTTTTTGCGATCGCGCACCTGTGCATCTAGCGAATCGTGGTACTGAGATTGACACTCGACAACTAACTTGGCTTTGCGGGTAGCACGATAGCCTCGTTCGATCGCAGCGATATCCACTCTGGAACTGACCCAGAATTTCCAGAGGTCATCGGGAAGACGGTAGAAGGTTTCCGGACGAGAACAGATCGCTTCTAATGGGACTTGGGGACAGTAACGGAAGCGATCGCCTAATACCATTTCCAGGATATCCATGATTACCATTTCCAATTCGTTCGCGATTTCGCCGCTTTGGAAGTGAGGGAAGGTTTGCAGCGAGTCATCATCGCTATTGAAGTTGAAGTCGTCTGAGTGGTTGTAAGAGAGGGAGTAAGTCATTTCATTAAGTTTGAACTCGATAATTTGAGACTATCGAGATCGACCTCTGCTTCACCAGAGCAAAACGGTTCAGAATAAAGTGAACCGTTCTGAACTGGTCAAGTAGGTTGGCGGTGATTATGCTGGTTTTAGATCTTGCACCTGTGCTGAAAGCCCGCCTGGGGTTCAAACCCCAGCGTCATAGCGAAAGTCCACTTAAGTGGACTGAATTTCTTACTCAGTCGTCTTTAGACGACTTTCGCTATTAGACGGGGAATTGATTCCCCGTCGGGTCAGAGCAACTGGTGCAAAATCTCAGGGTACTTTTCAAGGTGTTGGTTATTAGCAATGAGTCAAGTACAGAAATCTCGCAGCGTTTGGATCGATGAAGCAGGTCGGGATAAAGTTCGCTTACGGATGGCTGAACTGAAGAAATCTGACAGTCAAGATAATAAAAGAGGAAAAACCTGCTGGACGCCAGAATATCTTGCACCTCAAGCTCATGTAAGTTTTAGCACAGTCAAACGCTTGCTTAGAGGGATTCCAATAGATAGGGATTATGCCATATCGATATTTAATACTTTAGGTTTTAAGCCACTGGAGTTTATTGCTGAACATGATTTGAAATTGCAGCCTAATACCAAAGATCCAAACCTAAACTTTACGATCAATTGGCAATTAGTTTGTCAAGAAATGCTTCAAGAACAACAAGAGGAACTGAGATTCAGACGGAGAGCAACCGAACAAGGATTTGAGGTTAGGGTATATGTACCCCTTGGATTGGTGGAACGCAAACAGCAGCAGCGCCGCAGTGGAATTTTGCCAATGGAAGAGGTACATCAATTAGAGAAAGAAGTTATCATCCGAACTTACAAGCATGATGAATTCCTAAATGGTGTAATTGGACAGAAATCTGCTGACAAAAATAAGCATATTGCAATTGTTGGTGAA
>NZ_JACJUP010000941.1:0-2840 GCF_014748295.1 Planktothrix sp. FACHB-1355
GGTGCCGACGTAGAAGCGTTCGGAATATTGGGCAACTTCACTCAGACTTTGTTCTGCAATTAATGGGGCTACGTTGGCGGCTAGCAGCTGACCCAAATCGCGACCGAAGCGGGTGTCGTTGAGATGGGCATCCTGTTGGATTGTATTCACTGCCCAAAAGGTAAGGCCACTCATGAGCAAGGAAACTACCAGGGTAGCTGCTGCCATTAACCGCGTCTGGAGTGTAAACTCCGACCACCAATGGGCAATGACTTCTCGGATTGTTTTCAGAAGAGCCAGCATTTTAGCAAGGATGAAGGACGGGGGATGAAATAGAATTGTAAAGTTTTTTTACTCTTTCCTTTTTATAGCTTTTTGAGCTATGTCTCGCCGAGAGTACGCGCCTTCAAATTGAATCCGATCGACTGCGGCATATGCTGTAGCGATCGCTCCTTCTATATTTTCCCCGATGGCCGTAACTCCCAGAACTCTCCCGCCGTCGGTGAGGGGATGGGGAGAATTTTCTGCTGGAGCCGAAAGTTTCGTGCCAGCATGAAAGACGATCGCTCCGGTTGTTTGGGCTGACTCGATGCCGGTAATTAATTTACCTTTTTCGTATTCGCCGGGATAACCGCCGGAAGCCATGACTACACAGACGCAAGCTCCCGATTTCCACTCAATTGGCGGCATTTCGGCCAATCGCTGTTGAGTACAAGCTAGCATCAAATCTTCTAAGGGCGTTTCCAGTAGAGGTAAAATAGCTTGAGTTTCCGGATCGCCAAAGCGACAGTTAAATTCCAGCACTTTTGGCTCGCCGGACGGCGAAATCATCAATCCAGCGTAGACAACGCCTATATAGGGAATACCGCGTTTTTGTAAAGTTGCGATCGTCGGTTGCAAAACTTCCTTTTCCACTCGTTCCAGCAACGCTGGGGTACATAGGGGCGCTGGGGCATAAGCTCCCATACCGCCCGTGTTTGGGCCAGTATCCCCGTCACCGATGCGTTTGTGATCCTGTGCGGGTAATAAAGGTCGAATTGTCAAGCCATCTGTGAGAGCTAAAACGGAAACTTCTTCACCGATTAAACATTCTTCGATCACTACCTGGGCGAAATTGCCCTGAAAGATATCTTCTACGGCGGCTACAGCTTCCTCAACTGTTTGGGCGACGGTGACGCCCTTTCCGGCTGCCAAACCATCCGCTTTAATTACAATTGGTGCGCCTTCGGCTTTAATGTAAGCGATCGCCTCACCCGCATCTGTAAAAACAGCAGACTTAGCCGTAGGTATTTCCGCTTCTGCCATCAAAGCTTTCGCCCACGCCTTACTCGCCTCAATCTCCGCACCCGCTTTTGTGGGGCCGAAAACAGGTATATTTTGCGAGAGCAGGTAGTCCGCGATTCCCAAAGAAAGGGGCAATTCTGGGCCAACAGCTACCAGAGAAACGTCATTTTCTTTTGCAAAACGCGCAATTGCTTCAAAATCTTCTACCTTAAGGGGTAGATTCTGGCAACGTTCCATAACTGCTGTGCCGCCATTGCCAGGGACGCAGAATACCCGCTCAACCTGGGGAGATTGCAGGAATTTCCAAGCCAAGGTGTGTTCCCGTCCACCATTGCCAACAACTATAATCTTCACATTATCCTCGTGCGATCGATATCCAATTTTTAAGGATAAAATGAAATAATTGAAAATTGTAGATTTCCAATTTCAGATTGTAAATTTAATGTTAATTTTAAATCTGAAATTTTACATCCATACTCATCCATCACTTTAGGCAATTTATGAGTACGAGTATTGTTACGGGGGCTGCCGGTTTTGTTGGCTCTCACTTAGTTGAAGCTTTATTGAACCAAGGAAAGCAAGTCATCGGAGTAGATCATTTTAACGATTACTACGATCCCAGCTTGAAGCAGAAGAATATTGCCAGTTTTGAGAATCACCCAAATTTTAAATTAATCGCGGATGATATCCAATCTGTGGACTGGGCGATCGTACTCGCCGATGCAGAAGTAGTATACCATCAAGCCGCTCAAGCTGGAGTTCGTGCCAGTTGGGGTGATGGCTTCCGCGCTTATACGGAACGGAATATTAACGCCACACAAGTTTTACTGGAAGCAGCAAAAGAAGCCAAAAATCTCCAGCGGTTTGTGTTTGCTTCCTCTTCCTCCGTATACGGAAACGCCGAAACTCTGCCAACTTCCGAATCTGTTTGCCCTCAGCCTGTCTCGCCATACGGTATGACCAAGTTGGCTAGCGAGCATCTGTGCGGACTATATCACAAAAATTTTGGGGTTCCTGTTGCCTCATTACGTTACTTTACAGTCTACGGCCCCCGGCAACGTCCGGATATGGCTTTTCATAAATTTTTTAAGTCTATTCTGTTGGATGAAGCCATTCCGATATACGGTGACGGACAGCAAACGCGAGATTACACTTTTATCAGCGATGCCATTGCTGCTAATTTAGCTGCTGCAACTGCACCAGATGCAATTGGAGAAGTTTTCAATATTGGCGGTGGCAGTCGTGTGGGATTGATGGAAGTGCTGGATACGATGGAAAAAATTGTTGGTCGTCCCATTCGTAGGAATCATATTGAAGCGGCAAAAGGAGATGCGCGTCACACGGCTGCGGATGTGTCAAAAGCCCAAAAATCGATCGGTTATCAACCGAAAGTTTCGTTGTTGGAAGGTTTGACGCGAGAATGGGAGTGGATTCAAAAATTATATGCTTCTTAGGATTTTTTCAAACCCAATTTTTATCTCATATGCGGTAATATCAATTACCTAAAGCGATCCCCCTCTTATCTGCGTTTATCTGCGTTTATCTGCTGACATCTGCGGTAAAAATTTAACCCCTAA
>NZ_JACJUP010000942.1:0-2824 GCF_014748295.1 Planktothrix sp. FACHB-1355
GGATTGGGGTACTTCAACTTTGGTGGTTTTAGCAGCCAGGTGACAGTTGGCGCAAACAATCCGCCCTGTGGGTTCGCGGGGCGTTTCGGGGGCGGTTTCCTGTGCCCAGAAGGGGTAGGCGGCAGCTGGCTTTGGAAGTGCTAAATCGCTGGCGAAGAAGAGGGTAAAGGTTGCGATCGCCAGCAGTGCTATTTTGGTAATCGCCCACTTACTGCTGGAGCGTATCGCCGATAAACAAACTTTTTTCATCTGTAATAACAACGATTCCGTGACCAATGTCAATTCAATAGGTATGCTCTCTGAGCAAGTCAATTTGAGATTTTGGATTTTTGATTGAATCTAAAATCTCAAATCTAAAATCTAAAATCGCTTACGCCCACCAGGGTTCTTCGCCGGTGCGGAAGTCAGTTTCTGTCCAAGGTGTCAAGACGAGTTTGTCGTCTTGAACGTTGGCGTGAACGAGTGCGAGCGATCGCGGTGCTGGCCCGCGCACTACCTTTCCGGTGCTGTCATACTGAGAACCGTGGCAAGGACACTTAAATTTGTTCTCGGCGACGTTCCAGGGTACGACGCAGCCCAAGTGGGTGCAGATGGCGTTGATTCCATAATCGGCTATGGCTTTGTCTTCTTTCACCACAATGTAAGTGGGGTCGCCTTTGAGTCCTTGGGCGAGGGTGCGCGAGCCCGGATTATGAGTGGTCAAAAACTCACTCACTACGATCTCGGCACCGAGAGCGTCTTTGGCGGTGACGCCACCACCACCTCCACCACTAGATGGGGGGATAAAGTATTTGACTACCGGATAGAGGGCTCCCAGTGCCGTTCCCGTGATGGTGCCAAATGTTAGCAAATTCATAAACTGACGACGCCCCATATCGGGTGCGTCAGCAGATCCCGAAACTTGAGCCATAACTTATGCTTGAGTGTGTATCTTTGTCAAGATTTCTGAGTTTAACCTCAGATTTTTCCCACCATGCGTCGCGAACGTGCAATCTGCCGCTCCCTGGCAAGGTCTCAAAAATGCTTTGAGAAACTGGTTTACAACTATCTCAGGGGTATTATTACATTTTTTGACACTCGTCTCATAATCTAGAGGCACGTTGTCTCGATCGCGAAAATTTTACATGGTTTGGACTATGACCGGACAAGACTTACGCCAAATATTAGTAGATAAGTGGGGATACTCTTACGATGTGCAAGTGCGGCGCATTCAGGGGAAGATTTTTGTGCAGATTATGTGGAAATATCTGGAACAGGCATCTTTTCCGCTTTCAGAGGCCGAATATATGGCGCATCTAGATACTATTGCCAGTTATGTTGAGGCTTGGGGTGCTAGGGCGCAGGTGCAACAATATATTGTGCAGACGCGGGAGCGCCCCCGACTCGGTAAGGCGGTGAGCATTCCGATTGATTTGGGCGATCGCTCTTCGGAGTGGATAATATAAGATTTCTGTCCTCTACACAATTGTCTATGCAAGTTGAATGGCAAACTGCTAAAACCTACGAAGATATTCTTTACCACAAAACGGACGGTATCGCGAAAATTACTATTAATCGTCCCCACAAACGCAATGCCTTTCGTCCCAAAACTGTTTTTGAACTTTACGATGCTTTTGCCGATGCCCGCGAAGATACGAATATCGGTGTAGTGCTTTTTACTGGTGCTGGGCCTCACACGGATGGTAAGTACGCTTTCTGTGCTGGCGGTGACCAAAGCGTGCGGGGAACGGCTGGCTATGTGGACGATGCTGGTGTACCGCGCCTGAATGTGTTGGATTTACAGCGACTGATTCGCACGATGCCGAAGGTGGTGATTGCCTTGGTGGCTGGATATGCGATCGGCGGCGGTCACGTACTGCACATTTTGTGCGATTTGACAATAGCTGCTGAGAATGCAATTTTCGGTCAAACGGGGCCGAAAGTAGGTAGCTTTGATGGTGGATTTGGTGCTAGTTATTTAGCCAGAATTGTCGGGCAGAAAAAGGCACGAGAAATTTGGTATTTGTGTCGGCAATATGATGCCAAACAAGCTTTAGAAATGGGTTTGGTTAATTGCGTGGTGCCAGTGGAGGAGTTGGAAGAGGAAGGGATTAAATGGGCGAGAGAAATATTAGAAAAAAGTCCGATCGCAATTCGCTGTTTGAAAGCTGCTTTTAATGCCGATTGTGACGGACAAGCAGGTTTGCAAGAGTTGGCGGGAAATGCAACTTTACTGTATTACATGACAGAGGAAGGTGCAGAGGGGAAACAAGCGTTTTTAGAGAAACGGAAACCGGATTTTCGCCAGTATCCTTGGTTACCTTGACCTCTCCCTAGCCCCCTCTCCTCGCAGGAGAGGGGGGAGAAGAGAGTTGTCTCTGTTATTTGAGCCAAATCACTGATATGCAGTGATCCTACTCATTTATAACTGGGTAGCAGTTGTATATGATATCCGCAACTTGCTCAACTCCTAAAATCCTCAGTATGAGCTATTGCTTGAATCCTGATACCAAAGATTGCCAGAAACCTGAAAATCCCGATAATACAAGGTTTTGCCAAAGCTGTGGCTCAAAGTTACGACTCAAAGACCGTTACCGTGCTATCAAGGTACTGGGGAAAGGGGGTTTTGGGAAAACGTTTCTAGCAGTGGATGAACATAATGGAGATAAATGCGTAATTAAGCAGCTTTTAGTTCCTCCTGAAGTTCAAAACAATCCGGCTCAACTACAGACTTATATTAGGCTCTTTGAGCGAGAAGCAAAACAACTGGCTGAACTAGGCATTCATCCTCAAATTCCGACTCTGTTTGACTACCTGGAACAAGGACTTGAGAAAGCTAATCAGT
>NZ_JACJUP010000943.1:0-2882 GCF_014748295.1 Planktothrix sp. FACHB-1355
TGTCTTCTTTTAAAGATAAAAAAGACAAAACCCCTCGTTTTTAAGGGGCTAGGGATTAGGGGCTAGGGGCTAGGGGAAGTCAAAAGTCAAAAGTCAAAAGTCAAAAGTCCACCTCTTCCCTCTCCCTAACCCCTAACCCCTGACCCCTAACCCCTATTAAGTTTGGCTCGCAGTTCATCTTTAAGGCGGTTAAGAATCGAACTTTCATCTAACGAAGCTAAAATGCGGCTGACAACAGCTTTCGGGCCATCAGGGCCCCAAGAAGCGCCATTAGCTAAATATGCTTTAGTGACTTGTCCGATACCGTAAGATGAAACACCGGCCACACCAGCTTGAGTTATTGCTACAGATACATAAGCACCTAAAGAAACTCCACCTGTTACAGGTGCTGCTAAACCTAATAAGCTTTTCAGAGAACTTAAACCTAAAGTTGCTACCAATTCGCTAGCACTTAAACCGCCCATACACAAAGCTATTTTTTGCAATAAAGATACCGCGCCTTGTTGCGTCATGGGGATGCCGTAAAGTTTGGATAAGGTTAATATCAAAGCAACGTCGATGACGGCACCGCTGAGTAAGTCGATCGCCGTGACCGGATTGAGTGCGATCGCTACAGCTTTAGTTATCGTTGCGTTCCAGATAATTCGGTTAGCGCTGCTATCTCGAATTGCCATTTTTCGCTGTAGGATCTGCTCGTTGACTTCATCGGCATACAGCATCGAGTTGAGCGCGACGATCGATTTACCTTCTCGGTGCAAAATCTCCAAAATTTTCAGCTTGAGATCCTCAACTTGCGGCGCTCCCGGCTTTAACTGCACTCCCAAACTACCATCAGAACGACGCACTGCTTCCGCTACCAGAGGTGAAGCTGCTGCCATCACTATTTCATCAGGCGATAGCAATTCTCGCACTCTGTCGTCCCGAATTTTTTCATAAATTGCCATTCGGTCTACTTCGGGATATTGGTCGATTTTGTTGAACACGAGCAACATCGGTTTACCGGCTTTCCGCAGTTCGGAAAGCGCTTCGTGTTCTACTTTAGTCATATCCCCAGCGATCGCAAACAAAATCAGATCTGCCTGTTTGGCAACATCACGGGCCAAAGCGGCGCGAGTTTCGCCGTCCACTTCATCCAATCCGGGAGTATCGATTAGTTCTACCTGGGAATTACCGTTACCTGGAAAGGCAACTCGCAAAACTTCGGAATTATTATTACCGACTGTCTCTCGACTGTAGCACCAATTTACCCTTTCGCTGGTGCGGGTAACGCCGTGGATAGGGCCGGTTTCAAACACTTTTTCGCCCACCAAAGCGTTGAGCATGGAAGATTTACCTCGCCCTACCATACCAAAAACGGCTATCTGGACAACAGACCGTTCTAATTTGTCCAGCATCACCTCTAAATCTTCAATTGCCGGTTCTAGTCCCGCTCGTTCTTGCGGTGTCAGATCTAGGTTGGTTACGATGTCTCGCAGGGCGGTTTGTGCTTGTTTGTAGTTGAGTTCTGCTTGAATATCGGCAAAGCTAAAAATAACGCTGTCTAGTTCGCCTAAATCTGCGGAATTCAAAGGGGTAGAGTCGTTGCGATTGGGATAAGGGGGATCGGGAATCTTAGCAGTCAAAGGGTAACCTCCGACGATCGACAGGGGATAAGGAGATTTTTGGCAGTATATCGCCACTGGGGTACTTATTCGATCCTAGTCATCTTGACTGCGATCGCCACAGCTTTACCATGAAAGTTAAACCTTAAAGCGAGTCACCATTAAGTTGTGAGTTCTAAACGTCTGCCAGAAACTACTGCCTATGTCCGGATTCTCAGACAGTCTTGGCAAGAAGGCTTCATTGAAGGTGAAGTGAGAGCGGGTCAGTATGACTGGCAATTCCAGTGGTGTTTCAGACAAGGCAAGTTGTTCGTTCAGCCGTCCTTGGGTCGAGCTTTAATTCACGAACCGCTGGGTCGTTTTCTGGAAAAATCAGATTACAAATTAGAGCCTGGAGGAGATTACGCTTTTACAATCCGGGCTGAACTTTAGCGCCAAGTCTAAAAACACGCTTAAAAAATCTATCTATTTGGCGATGACAATATATATTCAAGCCAGGATTTTTTTCAAAAAATCAGGGACATGAATATTTTAAAGTTCAAAAAAGCAATAAACTTAGTCTTTTTTAACACCTAAAAGGCGTTCTAGGTATCTTTCAATGAGGAGAATGGCAACAATATCATCTACAGGTCGCGGCAAAGGTCGCATTCCTTTGGGAATCAAGCTATACAACCCTTTGGGTGGGTACATTTGCCAATAGCGATCGCGTGCTTCTAAGGTACTGTAACGCTCATCAACTAAAATTATTCTTAGAGGTTCTGGTAATTCTTCAGTTAGTTGTTGTTTCCACTTTTTAGAAGTAGTTTGATCTCCCATTACCAAAACAGAAATGGGATATTTTTTGCGTAAGTTTTGAATGCTGGCGATCGCTTCTTCTGCGGGAATCACTTCATGGTAATGCAGTTTGCGATCCACCGCCATCACAGCTAAACCACACTTCTGACGGCCAGGATCGAAACCTAAGATCGCAGGCTGATCCGGAGTCAAATCCGAGTCGGGAGTAGGATTGGCCTTAGAAAACATGGCATCTAATTGGATGAGCAGTCTTCAGTGTGCCAAAAAATCCCAGATTTAGCTAGTCGATTGCGTTCGGAAAACCACTTGTCCGCCTTGAATGGCGATCAGATCCATTTTGACAGGCCCAGCAGTATAGGTGGGTTCCGCTGCTACTACTCGGACATCTAAAGGTTGCTTGGACTGTTTGACTTGCTCTAGAAAGCGGGTCAGCGTTTCGATGCGATCGTCTCCGATTTGAATTCGATCGGCTACAATGCCAGCACG
>NZ_JACJUP010000944.1:0-2877 GCF_014748295.1 Planktothrix sp. FACHB-1355
CCTTCAGATGTTGGTAAACTGGGGGAATTATATCCCCGTAGCTCAAACAAAGGATTCGTCGGTGCTACAGATAAACTAGAGCGGTGAAATTCATGTCCCCAAACTGTTGCACCAGCGGGTAGCAGGGGAGTGTGTTGCAAAGCAGTTGCTTGCCGATAACCTAATGTTAGATGAGAACCCATCACAGCTATTGTTGGCAATACTTCTACCATAGGCCAAGATTTGCGATCGAAATCTACGATTTGCTCGCACAAATACATTAAACCGCCACACTCTGCATAAGTGGGCATTCCAGATACAATTGCTGTCCTCACTGCATTGCGTGCTGAGTAATTCAACGATAATTCTTCTGCGAATATTTCTGGAAAACCGCCACCGAAATAAAGCCCTTGGACTCCCGCAGGTATTCCAACATCAGTAAGCGGACTCCAAGGCACAAGTTCTGCACCTAATTCTGCAAGTAAGTCTAAATTCTCCTGGTAATAAAAATTAAAGGCGCGATCGCGTGCAATGGCGATTTTAAATTTTGGATTTTGGATTTTGGATTTTAGATTGATAATTGGAAATTCTGGTTTGCACTTTAGCAGAGGTAATAGCCTTTCCCAATCAAAACAGGTGTGTCCCAAATGAGCCAGTTTTTCGATCGAAGCATCTAATTGGGGAAGTTCTGCTGTTGGTACTAAACCGAGATATCGGTCTGGAATAGTAATATTGTCCTGACGTCGCAATATTCCTAAAATCGCGATGTTTAAGGGTTCGAGAGCTTCTTTGAGCAGTTGCAAATGGCGATCGCTCCCCACCCGATTTAACACCACCCCAGCTAATTTTAGCTTGGGATCGAAAGAACGATAGCCATGTGCGATCGCCGCTACGGAACCGGATAAACGACTGCAATCAATGACCAGCAGCACAGGCAAGTTGAGCAGATGCGCTATGTGAGCTGTACTGGCAAAAGGGGAGACCTGGAGTGGGGGAGTGGGGGAGTGGGAGACTAGGCCGATTTCTTCTCTGCTTTCTTGCTTCACACCATCAAATAGCCCCATGACTCCTTCCACCAAGGCGTATTCAACACCTTGGGTATGACGGGCAAAACATTGTTGCACGTATGAAGCAGAAGTCAAAACCGGGTCTAAATTGCGACAGGGGAAACCCGTTACATACTGATGAAACATCGGGTCGATGTAATCGGGGCCTACCTTGAAAGATTGGACTTTGAGATTTCGACGCTGCAAAGAAGCCAATAGGGCAAGCGTGACTGTTGTCTTGCCCACCCCGCTGCGTTCGCCGGCAATAACTAAAGACATATGGGGAATTTTAAACTTGAGATTTAAATAAATTTCAAATTTCAGATTTCAAATTTCAGATTTAAATAAATTTGAAATCTGAAATCTAAAATTTGAAATTTCCCTATTCCCTATTGGCCAATTTGATAATTGCCGCCGTCACCGCCATACTTTCCTCATAGAGGCGATCGCGACCCCAGCGTTGCAACTGCTGACCCAACAGGTTTTCCGCCTTTTGGTCAAAAAGTGAAGTTACTTGTTGAATGCGGCAGGACTGGGCACCGCCGCCAGCTTCCATCCGCATACAACCACCAGTTTCCGAACACAGAACGGTACAGCAGTCAGCGTTGATATTCGTAGAAGTTAAACGCAAAGCAATCAGATCGCCGACAATATCACCCACATCTGCGGTAGGAATAGCTGCCAATTCCACTTGTACATCTCGGTCATCGGGGCCTGTAAATCGGATGCGCTTAATATCGTAGTCACCACCTTCCTGTTCGTAGGAGACGGGGTGCCATTGCAACCGACTCGCCAACCAGCCCAAGTACATTAGCGCCTGAGTCGTATTGCCTTTTTCGTAGTCGATCGTCACCCGGTCAACTTCTTTTACATAGGCGCGGCGTTCCGGGGGATCGAAAGCTTCTGCCGTCAACTCTTGCCATGCTGCCAGACGACGCCAGTTCAGGTCAGCGATCGGCAAGCCCGACTCCAACAAGTTTTGCACTTTCAGCAAATCTGCTTCTGGGTCGTGACACAGACTGGAGTCGATAATCACAGAATTGCAAGTTTCTGCCAGTCGCTTAAACAGGCTGTTTTCCGCATCCGGAGTTGCCTTCCACCAAAGGAATTTAGGCAATTCGCTAATCAGCAGTGCGGGAATCATCCCCCCAACACGTTCAATAGCGACTTCTGCGCCTCGAAGAGTGATGTATTCGCAACAGATCAAACTGGTGCGAGTTTGTTTTTGGATGGGGCAGTAGGCGGACACTTGAGCGATGACGCCTTCATCTTCTCCTGCCGTTGGGCAAAGGGCGATGATGCGGCAGGGATTGGTAGCGGCGATCGCATCTGCCACCCCAGCACCGGAAGCATCCAGTGCATACTGGGGAAGCGTACCGCCATTGCCATCTGCGGTTATGGTCTGCCCTCGTTTTTTGGCAGCTTCTTCCCGCAGTTTGGCCAGCGTTTCCGGGTTGGACTTGCCACTCACCGACAATCCGAAGGCTTTCTGAGCTGCCTCCAGCGCTGCCACGGTGCGCGGCCCATCAATGCCATCTACCGGCCCGGTGTAAAATCCCAAAGTAGCTAGCAGTTGTTGAGATTCCTCCGGTTCGTAAACTACCAAACTAAATGTTGCCGCCCTAGTCGCAGCAGGAAAAGCACCGTCTCCGCCAGCACTGTAACTTTGCCAGATTTGACTGAGTTCTGTCTCGATCTCAGCGATCGAGACATCTTTGGGCGCTTGCAAGGAAACGATCGGAGCAGATGTAGTAGCCATAGTTTGATTTTGGATTTTGGATTTTGGATTTTGGATTTGGCGCGAAGTGGGCGTCTTGGCGGTGACCGTCACGATGCCCACCTTCGCAAGAGA
>NZ_JACJUP010000945.1:0-2876 GCF_014748295.1 Planktothrix sp. FACHB-1355
GAGAATTTGTTTAAGTTGAAATAAGAAATATGGGACAAGACACTAGGCTTGTTTGAAACTTCGATGGTTGCCAAAATATAATGATAATGGCTATTTTTTCCAGAATTTGTCAGCATTTTAAATAAACAACCATGCCCCAATTAATTGAAAAACCCACCCGCATTCAAGCAGCAGGAAATAAGCCCAAACTGATCGACGAGTATATCGGTCGCGCTAACAGCCAAACTGAAGCTGTCAGCATTGCCCATATGCGTTCACCTAGCGGCTGGATAGAACCGGGTCAGCGTCCGGAGTTCGACGAGTTTACGGTTGTACTCACAGGTATGCTGCGAGTGGAATACGAGGGCGGTCAGGTGGATGTTCGAGCGGGACAAGCTGTGATTGTACGTAAGGGAGAATGGGTCCGCTACAGCACCCCCACCGCAGAGGGAGCCGAATATATTGCTATCTGCTTACCAGCTTTTTCTCCCGATACGGTACATCGGGAATCTGTTTAAGATAGTTCAAGTATTTGCTGAATTCCCGTCATCTAAATATGCTGTTTTGACAGTAGCAACAGCATTTCGATCGCTTAGTGTCTGCGGTAGCACGATCGCAAATTCTGTTCCCTGTCCCGGAGCGGAAATACACTTTAACAAACCCCTGTGTTGTTCGGTGATAATCCGATAGGAAATCGATAGTCCCAAGCCAGTCCCTTTACCAACAGGTTTTGTTGTAAAAAAAGGATCGAATATACGCAACTGCAACGATTCTGGTATACCTGGGCCATTATCTGCAATCCTAATTACAATCCTCGAACTATCGATTACTTCGGTACGAATCCAAATCGTAGGTAATTGGCACTCGGCGATCGATCTTTGGGAATTTCCCCCTTGCTCTTCCACCTCTGACAAAGCATCAATAGCATTAGCAATAATGTTCATAAATACCTGATTGAGTTCTCCTGGGTAACACTCGACCGGAGGTATATCGCCATATTCTTTCAACACCTGAATTTCAGGACGACCCTGCTGTGCCCTTAGCCGATTGTTCAAAAGAACCAAAGTGTTATCGATGCCTTCGTGAATGTCTACAGCCTTCCTTTCCGCCCGATCTATACGAGAAAAATTACGTAGAGAGCAGACAATATCGCGAATGCGCTCCGCTCCTACTTTTATAGAACAGATTAGTTTGGGTAAATCTTCTCTTAAAAAATCGAAGTCGATTTCTTCTATTGCCAATTTAATTTCAGGCACAGGTTGGGGATAATGCTGTTCGTAGAGTTGCAGCAAACTTAACATATTTTGAAAATATTTATCTGCATGGTCGATATTTCGGTGGATGAAACTGACTGGGTTGTTAATTTCGTGGGCAACACCAGCAACTAGCTGACCCAAGCTAGACATTTTTTCGCTTTGAACAAGTTGGATGTGAGCCTGTTGCAGTTCTTGTAGTGTTTTCTCTAACTCTTGGGTTTGCTGTCTCAATAGTTGAGAAGTCGATTGCAACTCAGTATTCGTTCTTTGCAGACACTCTTGCGCCTTTGCCCGTTCGATCCGAACTCCCAAAATACGACAAGCAGCTAAGAGTAAATCTTTTTGCAAAGTATCCTGAAGTTGGCGCAAATTACGAGACTCTAAAGTGAGTACACCTATAACCGTACCATCTGTAGCCGGAATCGGAAAAATGCCGAGTTCACCAATTGCCGAATGACGCAATGCCGGTACTGCATTGGGATGATTGGCATAATCCTCGATAAATAATGGTTGACCTGTTTCTACCACTTGCCAAAGCAGTCCTTGACCTCTGGGTACACCTCGTTGCAAAGCTGCTTCCATTTCTGCTACTGCTGTCTTGCCATAAGCTGCTACAAATTCGGCAGATACGTAGTTGGTGAGAGTACAAGCTTGATAAGTTTCATTTAAGTCGCGAATTACTTTGACATCTCCAAAGGCACAGTTTGTAACGCAGACAAGGTAACCGAGAGCAAACTCAGCAATTTCTTGTAAGTCTGTAGAGCTTTGTAAGCGATCGGTCAAACCGAGCAAGAAAGAAAGTCGTTCGACTTCCGCATTCAACTGCTGGTGACTTGTTACATCTACCAACAACCCATTCCAGAAAATATTTCCATTCGCCTGTAACGAAGGTTGTGCATCCCACTGAATCCATTTAACTTGTCCTGATGGCAAAATAAAACGTCCTGCCCACCTCCACGATCGCAACATTCCGCCTGCTTCGGCTATAGAGTTGAAAAAATCCTCTCGGTCATCTGGATGCAGCATGGAAATGAGGGTTTCCGTATCCATTTCCATATCTGGTGACTCTATCTCAAAAAATTCCTGAAAACTGGGACTGAGGAATAGAAAACTAAGGGAACCATCTCTACGAAGTAAAAATTGATAAGTTAGCCCCGGTATATTAGCCAACAAATGCTGAGGCTTTTTTTGGCTCTGCCAGAAGGCAACTGCCCTTGAAGATACCTCTGTGATTTTTTGCTCTTGTACTTGTAATGTCTGACAAGGCTCTGAAGCGGTAATACTGACGTGTTGAAGACTCATAGATTTGCTTGGCTGGCGATAAGACTGTGCTTGTTTGGGCAATTAATTCTGTTTGCTTAGAAATTAAATTTCTCTCGTTCGGGTTTTTTAAAGAAAAATTCATCAAATCTACTTTTTTGCGAAAAATTAAACAAAAGGAACTTTGCTTGCCTCTAACTCAAATAATTCATTTGAGTTATTTCTAGTGATATCTTAATATATTAAATTTTATTTCATTTTATAGCAATACATTAAAAAGAGCAATTTTCTTCACAATTACTTTATATAATTGGTAGGAATAAATACTTGCATACTATATTTAATTACTATATTTTTATGCTCATAGGGCTCTGTCTGTCG
>NZ_JACJUP010000946.1:0-2876 GCF_014748295.1 Planktothrix sp. FACHB-1355
AACCAAGGTAATAAACCGCTATCTTTACCGTTCAACCAAAACAAGAAAAAATTGCTGTGAAAAAACTTCGATCGTCCTTTGGGTAAAAACTCCGGTAAAGTTCTAGCGACACTTCCCGTAACGGTTGGCCCATATTTTGCTGATGTCAATACGGATGGCAATATTGATAGGAAAGCTACTCCTAAAGCTAAAGTAAAAAATACATAATCTTTGCGATTCCCGGAAAGACGAGGTAATCCTTTTTCCCAATCCAACAAGCGCAGGAATAAGACGAGAAGCGAAACCAATACGACTAAAGGGTAAAACAACCCTTGCAGCGCAATTGTTACCAGACAAGCTAGTTGCGATCGCCGCAACAAATAGTACAAAAATGCTGTGAAAAGCGGATACAAAAATGCTCTCGGTGTTGCCGAAACTAAATCATCTTTCATCCACAAACTTTGATTCATCAACAAAGTAGAAAGAAATCCCGCTACTGGCAAAGGTAAAATCTGCATACATACGCCAAAAAGGTATGCTGTTGTTATCAATCCCAGTACCATTGGCAAAAGTTTACTCAACAGCAACGCCGGCATACCGAGATGTACCATTAACCAAAATAGCGCGAGATATCCGGTGGGTGTAACTGATTGATAATAGTCAGCGATTAAATCATTAGGTAGCAATTCCGGATCGGTGAAACGCTGCAAAAAAAATACATACTGCCGTGCATCATCTTGGACGACATATTCGCTAGCAAAGCCTTTTTGCAGTCCTTGAAAGGCGTAAATTGCGGCAAAAATCAAGCTCAAAGTCAACCAAAAAATTATCTTATTTTTGGATGGTTTTGCGATCGGATCGGTTAAAGATTGGTGCAGGCGTTTGACGAGCATAAAAGATTAGTTTGAGTTGGCTTTGAGAAGACAATCTGTTTGTAGCAATACTAAGTCGCGTTCCCGCAAAACAGCACAGCGATCGACAAATTTTGCTAGTGCGGGAACAGTTCCCTGCTGTAAGTTGGATATCGCTTCTGAAGTTGCAGGCTGATACAGATTCAGCCATCGCCTATTAGCATGATCGATGCGATCGAAATAATCTGGCTGAAATGCTGAACTATCCAATAGCCAAAAGTCCACGCCATATTTTTGAATAAATTGTCGCACTCGATTTAGATCCGAATTGTATTGAGCGCTAATTAAATCGATAACTCTTTGGCGAATCTGGCCATAATACTTTGTATGGAAAGGGAGGGAATATTCCCTAGCTACTAAAATGGGTCGTTTGGCAAAGGTCGGCAGGTTATTCGCTTCTAAAGATAGGGAAGCTATTACACTATCTTTCGGTTGTTGTTGCAAGTATTGATACAGTGCTGTTGTTTCACCTACTACATATCCCGGTCTGGGAAAAAATCTTAAAGTGTGGGGATAAATTATGAGCGCTGAAAATATCAAAAAGCTGAATAGTAAAGGCAATAAAAGGATTTTTTTCTTGAGCGGATTCCTGGGATATTGAGGAGGAGTTTTTGACTGATAATTAAGATAAGCTCGAAAAGCCATATCCAGCAGTGTAATTAATAAGATAGCAGAAGCGATCGCCAACACAATCCGCAAGCTATGTTGCGTGTATCTGCTAGGGCCATAAAGCTTAAACATTAACAGATGTGCGGCGAAAAACATCGCGAAGGATGCTAACACAGTTTCAGTTAAAATTTTAATTTTGCTTGATATCTGACTCGTCAAAGGAAAACGATCGGAAAATATCAATACAACTGGTAATAATATGCCTATAAAAAGTTGTGCGGGGCCAACATAAGGAAAAATGCCAGTTTCTGGGCCAGCAAACCAAAAGGCCAAGGGATTGTTATTGTAAAAAAAGCTTACCCTCGCACCTACCATAAATTCCGGTACGGATTTGGCTTCGTTAATTGTAATCAATGGGGCGAATTTTGAGGATGCGATCGCATAAGGTAATAGAGATAAAAATGCTACTCCCAATCCTGTCAAACAAAATAGAAAATCTTTGCGATCGCGTGACAAACTCAGCCGTCCTTTTTGCCAATTCAACAATCGCAGCAGCAATATTCCCATCGAAATAAACGCCATCGGCGCAAAGAACAATCCCTCCAGTGCGATCGCTACCAAACAGGGTAACAAAGAACCGCGCAACAAGTAATATAAAAACGCCGCAAACAACGGATAAGCGAAAGCTTTTGGTGTCGCCGAAGCTACGTCGTTCCTCATCCAAATACTGTGATTCAGCAGCAATGTGCTGAGAAATCCCGCCGCCGGGATCGGGAATATCTCGATTGCAACGCCAAAAACGTAGATTGTTGTCACCAATGCCAGTATCGCTGGTAAAATTTTGCTCAGCAGCAAAGGCGCAATGCCTATAATTGCCATCAACCAATAAAAACTAGCAAATCCCGGCGGTGTAATCGATTGATAATACTCAGCCATCAAATCGTTACGCAGCAATTCTGGATCGACAAATCGCTGCATCCAAAACACAAACTGTCGCGCATCGTCCTGGACGACGTATTCGCTGGCAAAGGCTTTTTGGAGAGCTTGAAAAGCGTAAATTGTGGCAAAAGTCAAGCTCAAAGTAAACCAAAATACCGCTGTCGGACTAAATTTTCTGGCAGTAGGAGCGGTAAAAAACTGGTGCAGGCGTGCGATCGACATGACAAAATAACACAACGAGGGTATGATTCTAAAGGTTGGCGACAGGCACAAATTGGCTGTAACGTTTGTCTATGATAATTTACCTCATCTATGGAATTTTAATCTTAGCCACAGTTAGTCTAAATACTATCGCCATTAAATCGAAAAGGCAAGGTTTGAATTCGTGGTTGACTTGCGGTTTGCCAGCCACAGTCATGGTGCTTTTCTCTTGGCTGG
>NZ_JACJUP010000947.1:0-2865 GCF_014748295.1 Planktothrix sp. FACHB-1355
TAGGATTTGAAATTGTGGAAGCGATCGACGGTCAGGACTGTTTGAATAAGGCGCATGAAATTCAACCTGATTGTATATTGATGGACTTGATGATGCCTGCACTTAGCGGCTTGGAAGTTACCCGTCGGCTCAGGAAGTTATCGGATTTTAAAGTAGTGGTGATTGCCACTTCAGCCAGCGTTTTTGATTTTGATATACAAAAAAGTTTTCAGGCAGGTTGTAACGATTTTCTACCCAAACCAATACGGATCGACCAGCTTTTAGAAAAGTTGCGAGTTCACTTGGGCCTTGAATGGGTTTATGAAGAAAGTAAAAGTGAAAATAATAGTCAGCAGGCTGGGAGAGGCACACCGTTTGGGAACGGCGTAGCCTCACAGCAATCAATTGTTGCTCCGTCGGCTCCAGAAATTGCTATCTTATTGGATTTCGCGATGATGGGGGATCTTAGAGGCATCATTGAGCAGTGCGATCGTCTAGATCGAATCGATAAGCAATGGCTGTCATTCACCAGCCACCTGCGCCAATTGGCCAAAAATTTTGAAGAAAAGAAAATTCTGGAATTTGTCAACCAGTATAGGGGGAAAAATGAACGGCTACCCGAATGAAAAAGGCATTATTTTAATAGTAGACGACACCCCGACAAATTTAGGAGTGTTGTTTGATTTATTAGCCGATTCTGGCTTTAAAGTATTGGTAGCTCAAGACGGAGAAAGTGCGATTCAAAAGGTAGAATATGCACGGCCAGACCTGATACTTTTAGATGTGCTAATGCCAGGTATAGATGGGTTTGAAACTTGTTGCCGCCTGAAAGCTTCTCAGTCCACAAAAGACATTCCAGTAATCTTTATGACGGCACTTACCGAGACAGTGGATAAGGTCAAAGGTTTGCGCCTTGGTGCGGTGGATTACATTACAAAACCGTTTCAACATGAAGAAGTTTTAGCTCGCGTTACAACGCACTTGAGCATTTGCGACTTGACGAAAAAACTGCAAGAAAAAAACTTGCGTCTGCAAGAAGAAATTCAAGAGCGTGCCTTAGCTGAAGAAGCGCTGCGGCAGAGTGAGAAACGCTTCCGGACGATAGTCGATACAGCTCAAGAGGGTATTTGGTTGTTAGATGCCCAAGCTAATACCATTTATGTCAACCAAAGAATCAGCGAAATGCTCGGCTATACCATAGAAGAAATCCTGGGTCGTTCTTGGTTCGATTTTATGGATAACCTCGCTCGTATTGAAGCAGTCCAGAAATTTGAACGACGCCTACAAGAAATTAATCAGCGGCACGATTTGCGGTTCCTCCGGAAAGACGGTTCGGAAATTTGGACAATTGTTTCTAGCAGTCCGATGGGTATTAATAACGGGGAATTTATCGGTGCTATCAATATGCTCACCGATATTACCGAACGCAAACTTTCAGAACAAAAAATTCGCGAACAAGCTGCCCTTCTAGACATTACTAAAGATGCTGTTATTGTGCGGGATTTGCAAAATAAAATTTTATTTTGGAATAAAGGTGCCGAACAGATATACGGTTGGACGCAAGAAAAAGTTATTGGCAAGGATGTGCATGAAATTTTGGACAAGGAAACTTCACCTCAAATTATAGAAATTCAGAATATATTTGCCCAAAAAGGTGAATGGCATGGCGAATTGAACCAAGTCACCAAAGGCGGTCACGATATTATTGTCGAAAGCTGTTGGACTCTAGTACGCGATGACAAACAGCAACCTAAATCAGTCCTTGTTGTCAACACTAACATCACTGAGAAAAAACAATTTGAAAAGCAGTTTCTTCGCGCTCAGCGCATGGAGAGTCTGGGCACGCTTGCTGGCGGCATTGCCCATGACTTCAATAATGTACTCACACCAATCATGATGGCAATTCAACTTTTACAGATAAAAATTAAAGACAAGCAGGGTCAAGAGTGGCTTAACACGCTGGAAATCAACGTTAAACGTGCGGCTGATTTAGTAAAGCAAGTTTTATCGTTTGCACGAGGCTGCGAAGGTAAGCGTACACTTATGGAAGTAACGCACCTACTTTTAGAAACGGAGCAGATTATCAAAAATACATTTCCTAAATCTATTGAAGTTAATGTAAACATATCGCCAGAACTCTGGTGTGTGGCTGGAGATCCAACTCAACTACACCAAGTTTTGGTCAATCTTTGTGTCAATGCTCGCGATGCTATGCCAGAAGGGGGGACTTTGACGATTTCAGCCGAAAATATTTTCATTGATGAAAACTTTGCCCGTATGAATATTGAAGCTAAGGTTGGTTCTTATATTGCGATCGCAGTTTCTGATACCGGATTTGGCATTTCAAATAAAATCTTAGAAAGAATTTTCGATCCATTTTTTACAACCAAAGATTTGGGGAAAGGTTCGGGGCTCGGTCTGGCAACAGTTAGCGGCATTGTTAAGGGACATGGCGGTTTTATAGAGGTATTCAGTGAAGTTAAAAAAGGTACCAAATTTAATGTTTATTTACCTGCAACAGACACAACCATCAAAGATTTTACAAAAGAAAAACAACGTCGTTCCCAAGTGCCTGTTGGACATGGAGAAGTTGTGCTTGTGGTTGATGATGAAGATGCCATTCGCGAAATTACCAAAATATCCTTAGAGAGCCATCACTACAAAGTTATGAGTGCTTGCGATGGTATTGAAGCGATCGCGCTGTATGCACAACATAAAGAAGAAATCGATATTGTATTGGTAGATATGATGATGCCCTCTATGGATGGTTCAACTACCATCCGCACGCTCCAAAAAATAAATCCACAAGTCAAAATTTTAGCCGTCAGCGGACTCTTGCCGAACCATCAAATAACTGCTATCCTTGGCAATAGCGTGAAAATATTT
>NZ_JACJUP010000948.1:0-2864 GCF_014748295.1 Planktothrix sp. FACHB-1355
TTGCCATTATTGACGGTAACATCACCTTCTTTTGGTTTGGCTATATTTTGATTCGTCAGGTTTACCACTGAACTACTAGCCTTGAATTCCGCCAGTCCCGCCTTGATAATATTTAAGTTTTGCTTAAGTTCTGTGTCAAAATAAGCCATTGTGCTGTCTCCGTACTCAGCAGAGTCAGCAGCTATTTGGCGACCCCCAAAATGTTCATCTTCGATCGCCTTGATTTGCAAAGCCGCATTATATGCTCGATCTAAGGCTCTTTCTGGCGTTTCGGAAAACCAGTCGCCAGCATAACGCAAGGAATCTCTAATTTTGGCCAAAAATGTTTTCTTCATGACACAAATTTATCGCTGACTCTCAGTGATATAGGAGAAATATCCTGATTGCTTCTGGCTTAATGCAGATTTGCAAAAGTCAGAAAATCGAATGTACGTGGTATGATAACAAATTAACCGGAGGACGGATGGTGGTGTCTGAATCTATTTGGATCGCTGGTTCCAGTCGCGGTGGTAAGACTACCCGGTTGATAGAGCAGTTTTGCACCTGGGTACAGATGGGATTCGATCGCCCAAATGCTACTATGCCCAATTCTGCAACTCAGGGGCGAGCAGTTAGCCAAAGTGTCGTCAGTCGTTTAACTGCCAGACAAAGAGCATCAGCAGCTTTGATATTTGCTGCTAACGGCGATAACCGCATCGAGTTGACCGATCGCATTACAGCAGCGATACCTAATATCCCGATTCGCACAACCACACCTTTAGCTTTTTTTGAGGACGAAGTAATTCTATTTTGGCCGCTCTTAATACAGAGGTTGAATCTAAAGGCACAATTTCCCCTGCGACTGCGCCCGGAAACAGAACAGGAATTAGCAACGGAGCTGTGGCGTCCGGAATTGGATATGGGTATTTGGCGACAGATGGGGGTGAACGAATATCGATTAGTCCGTCGCGCCCTCGACTTGCTGTTACTGGCAGGTTTGAGTGGAACGCCTCCAGAGGATATATCTGAAATTTTAGAACAAGGTTTGGTGGAAGAGGGAGAGGGGGAGAGTTTTGATTCGGAACTCAGCAGTCAGCACTCAACACTAAAAATGATGTTGTTGCGGTGGAAGCAATGGTGTTTGGAGCGAGGATTGCTGACTTACGGTATCATTGCGGAATTATATTGGCGCTATTTATTGCCAGACGCAACTTATCAGCAGCATTTAACTCGTCGGTGTCGCATAGTTCTGGCAGATGATATAGATGATTATCCCGCGATCGCACGCGATTTGTTTGACTTTCTCCTAGACAGTGGCGCGATCGGCGCTTTCGCATACAATCCTGAAGGTGGCGTGCGCGTAGGATTGGGTGCTGACTCCGATTTTATGGCAGGTTTGGCATCCCGCTGTCAAGTAGATACTTTGAGAAGGCGACCTGTGATTTGTTTGGAAGATAGCCTGGGAAATAACTTGGTGGAAGCACTTAACGACCCCTCCTTACTATCCGCTTTACCAGAATCGGTGCAGTCTCTACAAACGATATCGCGATCGCAACTTTTGCGCGAAACCGCCGAAATCATCAGCCAAGCGATAAACTCAGGACAGGTGCAACCGCAAGATGTCGCTGTCATAGCACCCGGTTTAGATGCGATCGCACGCTACAGCTTCATCGAAATTCTCACAGGTAAAGGTATAGCCGTCGAATCTCTCAACGATCAGCGCCCCTTATCCAGTTCTCCGATCGTTCGCGCATTGCTCACCCTTCTGGCTTTAGTTTATCCGGGATTGGGACGTTTGGTAGACCGAGATGCGATCGCGGAAATGTTGGTAGTACTCAGTCAATCATCAGCAGCAACAGATAACGAGGAATCGGAAGATACCTCAATCCCAAATCCCAAATCCCAAATCCCAAAAGGTATCGATCCAGTTCGCGCCGGTTTGTTGGCAGACTATTGTTATGCGCCCGATCCGGAATTGCCCAGTTTGCAGCCGGTGAAAAGCTTTGCTCGCTGGGATCGTCTGGGATATCAAGCGACCATTGCTTATGAAGAAATTGTACAATGGCTGGAAGAACAGCGATCGCAACAACAGCAGCGTCTCATACCCAGCGGCGTTCACGTACTCGATCGAGCAATTCAGCGCTTTTTGTGGAATGGCAGCTATCTTCCCTTTCACCAATTATCAGCTTTGCGAGAATTAATGGAAACCGCCCAGCATTATTGGGAAGTAGACGGACGACTGCGAAAAACTCCGATCGACTCTCCCGTTAACCCAGGAGATACACCATCTCATACTACCGTCGGTCGATTCATACAGCTACTGCGGCGCGGTACAGTAACGGCAAATCCTTTTCCTATGAGAAGTTTTGGCAGAACAGCAAATGCCGTCACCTTGGCGAATATCTTTCAATACCGTTCCAGTCGCAGATTTCATCGTTGGCAATTTTGGATGGATGTCGGTTCTTCTCTGTGGTTAAGTGGAGGTGCAGCGAGTTTATTTGCTTCGCAATTATTTCTGCAAAATCGATTGGGAGAACCTTGGACAGAGCAAGATGAAACAGACGCAGGAGAAGAAAGACTGCGACGAATTGTGCGAGATTTGTTGTCTCGTGCGGGAGAAAGAATTTATTTGTGTCACAGCGATTTTGCCGTAAACGGACAAGAACAAAACGGCCCGCTTTTGACATTGGTAAACGCTTCTGTTCCCGTTAACTCGGAGGCATTATTAACGCAAACCTAGAATCATCGCCAAGAAAACTAGATATATCCAAGCTGTTGGTATGCCGATAAAAAGTCCGGCAATTGCCCAGCCTCTTTGATGAGCTTTGAAGTGTTCGATACTCCGCCACTTTTTACTTTTCCAAGCCCATTCATTGCCTCTAGCA
>NZ_JACJUP010000949.1:0-2857 GCF_014748295.1 Planktothrix sp. FACHB-1355
CATTCATGTATTGCGAGTTCCTCCCGATGTAAAGTCGGCGCGGGAGGCAATTCGCTGGGTGAATTGGGATGTCGATCCAGAGGAATTTGGGGTGCAGACATGAAGATTTTTTTTACCGCAGATGAACGCAGATGAACGCAGATGGATAATAAAGTATGAAAAATTTTCAAGAAGTGTTTGGTAAAGCACCAGAAATAGAAGTCAGCGCACCCGGAAGAGTGAATTTACTCGGCGAACACACGGACTACAATGATGGGTTTGTGTTACCTACTGCCATTCCCCAAAAAACTACGGTGCAGTTGGGTTTTAGCAATGACGATCGACATCATTTTTATTCGGCAGAATTGGATGAGAAAGTCAGCGTTGACAACGGTGATGCTACGCCAGAAGGGTTCGCTAGCTATATTTTTGGCTGTATTCAACTCTTAGAAAAAGAAGGATATAAAATACCGCCGCTGCATCTTTACGTGACATCTTCCGTACCGATGGGTTCGGGTTTGTCTAGCAGTGCGGCGTTGGAAGTTAGCACGTTGCGGGGAATAAAATTACTCCTCAATCTTCCGCTTGATGATGTTCGCATTGCCGAAATCGCACAGCAGGCAGAAATTCATTATGCCGGTGTGAATTGCGGGATTATGGATCAAATGGCGTCGAGTCTAGCCGATAGCGAACATATGCTATTTTTAGATACGCGGACGCTCGATCGCCAAATTCTTCCTTTCCCCACAGGCGCAGAAATTGTCGTTATCGATAGCGGCGTACCTCGAACTTTAGCAGCAAGCGGTTACAACCAAAGACGTGCGGAATGCGAAGAAGCGGCGCGACAATTGGGAGTAAAAGCACTCAGAGATATTACCGACCCGCAAGCGGTGGAAGTATTACCCGAACCTTTGCGGCGTCGCGCACGTCACGTCGTCACTGAAGATAACAGAGTGCTGGAAGCAATTCAAGGTGTATCTGCGAAACGTTTTGGCGAATTGATGAATGCTTCTCACGTTAGTTTGCGCGATGATTACGAAGTTTCTGTCCCCGCACTCGATACCTTGGTGGCGATGCTGCAAGAAACTCCGGGAGTATTTGGCGCACGCCTTACTGGTGCTGGTTTTGGGGGTGCTTGCGTCGCTTTGGTGGAAAGTGGAAAGGCAAGTGCGATCGCGCAAAATATCGTCGAAAGCTACAATCAAAAAGATTATACCGGACAGATTCTAGTCCCCAGCGTCAGTTAAATCGCACAAGCGAATTCAAGAGGGTCATTGATGTTTAGGCGAATTTGGCAAAAAATCGTTCGGTTCTTTCGGCGTTTGTTTGGATGGGAAACTTCCACCCAGCGATATCGAACAGCATCTGGAAAACGATCGTATCTGTCTTCAACAGCGGAACAGAGGCAGGTAGAAGCGCCTAAATCTCTCGAAAATGCCGATTACGAATTTCTCTTTATGCAGTTGCTGGAAGGAGTATCGCACGGTTGGCAGCAGCAACGAGTATTGAAATTTGTGGCAGACTTGGAAGGACGCACGACTGAAGAACAATGGGTGACGTGGTTGCGCGGTTTCGGTGAAAGATTGCTGGCGTCACCCGCAAGTCATCAGGAATTGGCAATCCGGATGCTTCAGCTGGCGGATATTGGTTGTGGCGAATTGGGAGAAGTCGCCGGTGAAATTGGTAGCAATTTGTTGGAAGGTTTAGATATTCAACAACCACTACAGCAAATGCAAATAAATCCTGATTCTCCGCTGACAGTTGCTGAGAATTCTGTTTCTTTCTTTCCCGTTAATGGAGAGGATGAAACTTGGGATGAAAACCAACCAATTACGATCGATCGCTTATGGCAGCTTTTGCAGCAGGATGCGGATTTAGCAGCGCAAATGGCGGAAATATTTGATGTTCCGTCAGCCGATCCGCAAGCTATTATTGAAGCCATGATTAATCATGGCAGCGTCGAAAGTCAATCGACTACAGATAATAATGTAGAAGATGCAAATGCAAATGCAAATGCAAATCCAGATGCGGATGAAGATGCAGAATTTTGGTTTAACCAAGGTCTTCACGAATTGCGATCGAGCGATTTTGCAGGCGCGATTGCCAGTTTCGATCGCGTTGTTGAAATTAAACCGGACAACTACGAAGCTTGGTACAATCGCGGTGAAGCACAAAGGTATTTAGGACAATATCAAGAGGCGCTAGCTAGTTTCGATCGCGCTGTGGCAATCAAACCCGATCGTCACGAAGTTTGGTACAATCGAGGATTGCCGCTGTTTGAATTAGGACGATATGAAGATGCGATCGCCAGTTTCGATCGCGCTATTGAAATTAAACCAGACCAGTACGAAGTTTGGTACAGCCGAGGATTTTCGCTGTTTACTTTAGGAAGATATGAAGATGCGATCGCCAGTTACGATCGCGCTATTGTCATCAAACCAGACCTCCACGAAGTTTGGTACAACCGAGGCATCGCGTTGTCTAATTTAGGAAGATTAGAAGAAGCGATCGCCAGTTACGATCGCGCTATTGAAATCAAATCTGACTACTACGAAAGCTGGAACAATCGAGGCATTGTTTTGAAGGATTTAGGACGCTATGAGGAAGCGATCGCCAGTTTCGATCGTACCCTTGCCATTAAGCCTGACCTTTATCAAACTTGGATTAACCGAGGTAATGCGGTCGCAACTTCAGTTACCCACGATCCTCTGCTTGCTTCCATGAGTGCGATCGCCAAACAAAACCCATCTTTAAATCAGCGCGGATATGACGGACAAATAGCAAGCTATCAAGAAGCTTTGAAGTATGTTTCCCAAAATACTCAACCGGAAGGTTGGGGAAAATTACATTTATTTATGGGAATTGCACAATACGATCG
>NZ_JACJUP010000095.1:0-10680 GCF_014748295.1 Planktothrix sp. FACHB-1355
TGGCAGTTCGCTGGGAGTTATACAAAACTGGGGCAATAGATTGTAAATAATTAATATCAACCCCGTTGGCATCCCAACAAACATCAAAGTCACCGGGTTTTAACTTGTTGGTGATAAAACTTCCATCAATGTAGATAGTTTCACAGCCTGCTTCTTTTAATTGTTCCATTGCCATTTTTAGTCCCTTTATCAGGCGTGACCGACGCGATGTGGTACTAAATCTATCTACGAATTCCTCCCATGTCGCCCAATGTATCCCTGGTGGCAGATAGCCATTTTCATCAAATTCTGGAATCATTACCTCACACCGTAACACAGTTTGATTATCCGCCTCTGACTCGCCACATTTCAATTGGCTTCCCGGTTACAATGATGCTCAGAATGTCTGTAAGAGCGAGTGTCGCGCCGTGCCAAAAATCACCCTTGAAATCCCGGAAGAACTCTCCGACCAACTGGCACAAGTGGGAGATCGCCTCCCTGAGTTACTTGCCCTCAGCCTTCAACAACCTGCACTGCCAGCCCACATCTACCGCTACATTCTCAACTTTCTGGCCAGTAACCCCACAGAGGAACAAATTGCCGCCTTTGGCCCCACACCGGAGATGCAGGAACGCCTGCGTACCCTGCTGGCACGGGAACGCGCTGGCGAACTTACCGCCGCAGAACGTCTGGAACTGGATGAGTACGAGCGGATCGAACATCTGGTCATCATGCTCAAAGCTGGCAACCTGCCAAATCTTACCAGGGCGTCAGCATGACCTACATTCCAGCTGCACTGCGCCGCACAGTTGAAGAACGAGCCAATTATAGATGCGAGTATTGCCTACTTCCGGCGGGCGTAGCTTTCTTTCCCCACGAAGTTGACCACGCGATCGCAGAAAAACACGGCGGTGCCACCGATGCCGATAATCTGGCCCTCGCTTGCTGGCGGTGCAATCGCCACAAAGGTACTGACCTCGGTTCGTTCGACCCACAGACAGGGGCTTTCAGTTTTCTTTTCAACCCGCGTACACAGCAATGGAACGAACATTTTCGGCTTGAGGAAGTAACGATTGTGGGCTTGACCCCAGAGGGACGCACGACTGTGAATTTGCTTCAGTTAAACAGCGATGAACGTCTAGCCGAACGGCGGCGATTGCTAGCAGAGAATCGGCCAAATGGGTAAGTTTAAATAACTTTGAAAATGAAAAAAGAACAGTCGATCGTTCAAAAATTTGAAGCCCTTGCTTCCGAGTGGGAATTAGAAGTTGCAGGCTGCTCATTCGTTGTTGAAAAATACAACCATCCTGCCTATCAACAGATTATAGAAATGGGGCCTGCGGTAATTCCATTGCTGCTAAGAGAACTCGAAATTAGGCCAAATCATTGGTTCGAGGCACTAAGAGCCATCACTGGTGCAAATACCATCCAACCAGAACAACGCGGCAGAATAAAGCAAATGGCACAAGCTTGGCTCAACTGGGGCAGAGAGCGCGGATATCAATGGAAAGCTTTTAACTAACTTTCTGCCAGGATTTAGACAGTAACTCTTCCTTAGTAATTGGCGTTCTTCTGAGAGTATCCAAAGGAATCAAAAACTCACCAGATTGGATTTTAATATCCAGCGCATCAACCACTGCCATTACATTAAGAAAACTGGCATCTTCATAGTCTTTATCTTCATATCGCTGAATTTCTTCTTCAGTCAGCCCAGCTAATTCTGCAAGCTCTTTTTGGCTGAGTTTAGCTGCCATACGAGATTTAATTAGAAGCTGCGGTAAGTTGTTAAACTCATCGAGCGTTAGCACTATTGGAGTTTGAGAATCGTGGTTGGTGAGGGTTTCATATTCCTTAATTTGTTCCTTTAGATCCTCAACTTGGCTCTGGTATGAATCCCTCTGGAGTTTCCACCGCTTAAAATCTGCTCTCAAGCTTTCGTTATTATCCAATTCAGCTATCGAGCGCTCAAATCTTTCCAACCAATATAGGGTGTTACGATATTCTCGTTCATTTCTTATCATCATGGCTTTCACCTCACGCTAGTCTATGCAACAATCCCTCAAGTACAGCCCAATTTCTCTTTTATTCGTTGACAGTGTTCGGCAATTTTGATAGATGCGTTCTGATACTATTCGCGATCGCTTCAGCCAAAGCAACCGGAACGGCATTTCCCAACTGCCGCATCGTTTGCGTCCAACAGTGAGGAAAAAAGTATTCATCCGGGAAAGTTTGCAACCGGGCAGCTTCCCGCACCGTGAAATAACGCACCTCCCCGGTGTGGAAAGCCAGCATATTTTCCCCGCCCGGAACACCATGCACTCCCGCTTTCAGAGTTTTGGCGGGTTCATCTAGGGGACTACCAGTGTGACCGGGGTACTTTCTAGCCCCCGGTATGAAAACGTGGTTCAGTACCGAGCTAGAGCCTTCCTCACTGCCCGAAACTGGTAAATCCCAAATGGCATCACGCACCGTGCGCCAGGGTTTTGTCAGGGGTGGGAACAAGCAGGACTGGAGATTGGAGATACTTGAGTATTGCTTGCTCGGCACTAGGGGTCGCTCGGAGTGGGGTACTCGATGCCGTTCCCAGTAATCACCCGTCACCCATTGCTGCCAAAGCATTGCCTCCTGGGAATGAGTTGGGGCGCTTAAAGACCACTCTACACCCAAGTCGGAGCGGAATCCTACAATGAAAACGCGATCGCGCTTTTGGGGAATGCCATAGTCTGCTGCATTAAGCGTGCGAAATACTACGCGGTAGGACAGTCCATCGTGGCGACCGACAGTATGGTGTCGTTCTAATCTCGATAAATGGTCTACCCAATCCTCACCTGGCTTTGGCACGATTTCCGGGTAAGTCAGTTGCAGGATAATGTACTCGAAATACTTGCTGAAAGAAGAACGCAATAGACCTTTCACGTTCTCGACCAAGATAGCTTTTGGCTTCAGTTCTCGGACAGCCCGGAAGAACTGGGGAAACATATCTCGCTTGTCATCCCACCCCTGGTGTTTGCCTCCCACAGAGAAAGGCTGACACGGTGGCCCTCCGGCTAGGAGGTCGATTTCACCTTTAATTTTGAGTGTCGTAAAATCGAATTGAGACACATCGGCTTGAAAAACAGGCCAGTCAGCTACGGCCTGGATACCGCGCTGCTGATTGGAGAGAATTGTAAAGCAGGCATCTTTGTCGCGTTCGATCGCTGCTTGATGACGAAAGCCTGCATTTGATATACCGATCGCCAACCCCCCGGCTCCCGTGAAAAGTTCGACGGAGTTCATTATCAGGATTTGATTAGCCATTAAATTCATTTAACCATATTCAAGCTTTTCTGAATCAGTCGGCAGGATATTCAGATAGAGAAGCTAAATAATCCGACAGAATTAATTACATACGGATTCTTTACTGGGCAATACTTTTAGCCCAGATGCAAGCGTAATTAATTGCGTTCCACTACTGCTCTTGTGATACCGCTCACACTACCAATTTTATTTGGGTCACAAAGTTAACTCGCTTTTTCTCACAAAAAATCCCCCAAACAATCACTTTTTCTCAACTAATTCAATCACTAATAATATGGAAAACTTGCTCGATATTAAAGATATAGAGTTCGAGTGACCGCGATGCTGCAAGTAAACCTTCTCCCCACCGCTCTTTCTGAATTATTCGTACAAGCCACTACCTCTGGAACTTTAACCTTGGCCGACCGCTACGGATTGATGGCAGCACTTTTAGATGAATCGCTTGGCGATGAAGAACGCAGTGTTATCGACCGACTGCTACGTGCTGCTTGTAAGGGACGAGTCAAGATTGTGGAGCAGTTATCCGTGGTGATGTAAGCACACTTTTTAAGTGGCGATTGTCTCGAACTCTAACAAAATTTCCTCAAGCTCCTCCCCAGCCTCGACGCTGGGGTTTTTGTTGGTGAATATCTTGTTATTTGACAAAAAAATCGCCTTAAGGATAACAGCTTAAGATGGGGCTATTGCCCCATTTAATATAAAAACGCCACTGCAATAGCTTTATTGTTCACGTCAAGAATACGCATTCTTATTAGCCTCGCCCGCAGTTCTATCCGAAAAATAAATAAGTCGAACTGATTCAAATTGACTATAGAAGCAGAAGAGAGAGCAAGAAAAAGGGACAATCTACCGATTAGGCTCAGTGTTACGGTAGCTGTCATCAAGTGTTAAGTCGAGTTAGCTGCTTGTGACATTTATAAAATCAAAATCCAATTAGGGGCTGATATCATTAGCGAACTGCAAGCGATGGGGTTTGAGTCTGAGCTAGCCCTGGTAGACAGTCTGTAGCGGGAAAGTGAAACTTTTATCAGTCTATTGAATCGCTTTGACCACAAGAAGATGAAAAATTTTTCAGTGTAAGCGCGTGAACTTGTACTGACGATACCTCTTTATGTGAAGATTAATTGAACTGTAAAAGAGACTGTGTAGGTATGGTTGCGGAGGACGCTGAAGCTGCTGCTGAAGTACGGCTATCCATATGCCCAACTGGAGCTAACAACGCACTCTGCTGTTACAACACTCTCTTGTTACTATGCAAGGACACTAGCAGCATGAGAATGGGCGCAATAATAGATGCGACTGGTACTTACCGCTATTCACTTTGGCGGGAATGGGATGCCAACGCGCCAAGAGTCTGTTTCGTCATGCTCAATCCCAGCACAGCTGACGCTACAACAGACGACCCAACAATTCGCAGATGTATTCGCTTTGCTCAATTTTGGGGGTACGGTTCTCTTGAGGTAGTCAATCTCTTTGCATACAGAACAACCACCCCAATAGACCTCCGTCATGCTCCTAATCCTATTGGAAAAGAAAATGACCGCTATTGTTACCAAGCAAGTCTTTTTGCCACTAAAGTTATTGTAGCTTGGGGCAACTGGGGCGGCTTACTCAATCGAAATCAAACTGTCCTGAACCTGCTTTTTCATCAACAAGAAATTGACTGCCTGGGCATTACAAAGCCAGGACATCCACGCCATCCTTTGTATATCAGGAGTAACACTGTCCCTATTCGTTATAGTTGGCCCAGCACCGTCGCCTGCGACTGAATCGAAACCGAGAGAACTGAAAATGGCTTAGTTGAGTAGAGGGGGTAGGGGATCTGAGGGCGATCGCACAAGCCCTAATGGAAAATTTTCCATCGATTTATGTCACTGACTTGTCACACTATTTACTACAACAGTGCCAACTGACTGCTTATAGCGACGCTAAGCCAAAAAAAGCACCTAAAAAGAGTAGGTAATTTTGTGCATTTTTTACCTACCTTTTCCTAGTATTTCCTATTTATTCCTGTTGTTCCCTATTTATTCCTACTTTCGAGCTTCTTTCGTAGACATTATTGCAAATAATTCTTGTTTTTGGAGGAATTTTATGCACATCCGTACCTACTCATTTTAGTCGCTATTCAGGAGCAAGCCATGTCAATTGTACGCACAAATAAAACCATGTTATGAATTATACAAAAAACAATCTTTAGTCTCGGAGAGTAGGAGTAAATACGATAAGCGCTCTTGCTGCCACCAGAAGCTTGCGTAAGCTATAATCCTCGTGCCAATGTACCCTACCCATAAGAGCGATCGCGGCGACTCTAACGATGTTGAATAATCATGTAACAACTGTCAATGAAATATTGTACATGAAATTTTTTAGCTGATTGTCTAGTCAAAACTATTAATTCAATTCAAGAAATTCCATATCTTTGAAGCAAGGGAGAAACGAGACTTTGCACGAACTGTTTCATGTAAATACTAAGCTCATAAGGAAATACCTGAAATTCTTCTATACTTGCTGCAAAAGAAACGTCGTGTTTATCAACTAACTCCTGTGCGGCTATCTGACATTGATTGAGATATGCCCTCGCTAGCGTGCGTCCGGGACACCACACTTCATACTTAGCTAAAATGGTTTTTCCTGAGTCATCTTTACAATAGCGATCGTGAATATCCACAAAAGCTAAAGTGTTAGGCTGCGACACTTTTTTATTGGCTAAAACTGCATCAATAAGACGCGGGCTATAAATTCGTATTAAGTCACGGAATCCTTCACCGCCTGCCACGCGAAAAATAGCATCCAAAATTGCAGAATCTTCCGGTTTGGCTTGCAGGTATTCATTTAGCATTTCTTCCGTACTTTTCAATATAGCTAGAATGAAGTAAGGTGCAGTCCTATGAACGTAATAGTAAATAACTCGCTCTGCCAACGAACACTTAGCCTTTTGGCCGACAATAAAGGCTGTTAACGAGCTGAGAGTTTCATTGATATACGGCTCTTGTTCTTCGGTAAATGAAGACTCTACAGTACATTTTTTAGCATCACCTAAAAACGCATAAGCTTTTTCACCAAATTTACGAACGTACATAGAAGTAACACCTGTTCGTTCGTACCCTCCTCGTTCAATAGCAGCACCATTAAATTTGTGCCTAATATTTTCAAACAAAGTGTAGGTGTATTTAAGTCGTGCATAAATAGCTTCTTGAGAATTTAGATGTGTCATTTTGTTAATTATTCGCGCTATGGCACTACGGAACTGCTTCGGGATAACTTTCCACTTGAACTAAAACATCACAGCCGATGTCAACCCCATTGATTATAATCGGGCTTCTGGGTCGATTGGCATAAATCAATTTTCCGGGGCCTACGACAATAAACCATTCTAAATTCCCATCGTTATTCAAGTCGAGTCTAATTTTCTTTCTCTTATCATCGCGCAGCGCCCAGAGGCTTTCTTTTTCCTTAAACCGTTTCTGGTATTCAGGTTCGAGCAAAGCTACTTCTGCCTCGATTAATTCCTGGGGAAAGTGTGACCGAAGGGAAAAATACAATTCGGTTTCAGGAGATGTTAAAGCTTCGCGCATTTGTTCTGTATCCATCTTTTACCTTCGTGCTTCTTTGGCGACATCGAAAGCATGGTTAATTAATTTCATTATTTCCGCCGCCGCTTCATCACCACACCTATCGGGATGATATCTTTTAGCTAAATCCCGATATGCAGATTTGATTTCATCCCAAGATGCCAGCTCTGCCACGCCCAAAATTTCATACCAATAACGGAACTTATTATCCAGCGGGGGTGCAGTATAAGTCCTTCCGCCCTGAGTCTGGTATTTCTTTTTGGGGATTCCAAACTCTAACTTGAGCATATAATCAAACCAGCTTTGCGGTGCCTCCGGTCGAATCAGTTGCAAATAATTTCGATAAATCTGTTGATTGCTTCTTGGATTTTTCATGCCGAAGATTGCACCTACAAACCATTCGTCGGGAGCGAAATAGCCAAACTTATCGTGAAAAAGTTTGGTTACTCGTGCGGGATTACGCCCTCTGGTATAGGCTGTTTTCATCTGCTGGCGAATATATTTCAATTGTTTCTCTTCTTCTTCGGTAAGCAACTCGCCGAACTGCGGCATATCGTCTTCTTCGGGTTCATCCCACTTATCCCCGATAAATTCATGTCCGCATTCTGGGCAGATGCGGGAGAATATTGGAATCATCGCATGGCAAGAGAGGCATTCTTTGAGTTGGGAGAATTCGATCGGCTTTTCGCTTGGACATAACCCAATTGGCAATTTCTTTCGGGGGTCTACGCAGCGCTTAAAGCATTCGCCAAAGTCGAGCAAGAAAGCATCGTTTTTACCGGGGTTGAGGCGCAAAGCACGTCCGCACATCTGGATTAAAAGCGATTTCGATCTCGTAGGACGTGCAATGATGGCAGCTTCAACCGATGGCTCGTCAAAGCCTTCGCACAGACAGCCAACGCTGCTAATTAACTGAATTTCACCTTTGGCGAACTGGTGAAAAATTAATTCTCTTTCAAATTCGGGAGTATCGCCGACGACTACTGCGGATTTAATTCCAAGTTCGTTAAATTGGTATGCTAAATTTTCGGCTTGTTTCACTCCGGCGCAGAATGCGATCGTCTTTTTTTGGGGACAAATTTCTAGAAATTTGGCAACGACTTCGGCGTTATATTCCTCGTTGCAAACTTTCTGCAACGAGGCTTCGGTATAGTCGCCGCTACTGCTGTTGGTTTCCAGTTGACTGAAATCAATTAATCCGCCATATCCGAATAATCTGGGTCTAGCTAAGTACCCCAACCTTACCAGTTCAAAAGGGTCTGGTGCGCGAACGATGCAGTCAAAAAAATGGCAGAATCCTTCTTTGAGTTTGGTGCGCCAGGGGGTTGCTGTTAACCCAATAAAATAGCAGGGAGATAGCGCAAATATTCCGCCACTATATTTGAGCATGATGTTCCAGCAGATTTTATAGTAGATGCTGGAATGGCACTCATCAAAAATTACCAGTCCGATATCTTCTGGTAATTGGCGATTTTGGATAGTCTGAATCATGCAAATCTGAACTGGTTTATCGTAGTCGGTTGCATGGTCAGCCCAGATAATTCCTGATTCGATTCCAAAGCTTTTCAACAAGGTCTGCTGTGTCTGCCGAATGAGTTTCTGACGATGGCAACAAAATAAAACCCGGCGACCTTTCCCGACTGCATCGGCGATGATTTGGGCGCTGATAACTGTTTTTCCCGCTCCGGTTGGGGCATAAACTAAGCAGGATTTTTTACCTAGTCTGAAAAATTGGTAAACTTCGCTTCTTACTTGTTTCTGGTAGTCCCTCAGTTCAACTGGCTGCTGCGGGTCGTTTGGTTGTGACGGCGCAACCAGCGGCAGTTCTAAAAGGTTTAATTGCGACGGATCTGTCGAATAGTAAGCAAGCTTGTTGGAGGATGTCATGATTAGAGATGAATAAGTTACGATCGCCCCTTTGCAAATATGGGGCTTTTGTTTTCTCTCGGTATCTATATCGTACACAAAGAGTAGCTATATTGTCCACCTCCAGATAGGCTGGAAGTAATGAGGTTAACGATTGTAATGGCATCACAAGAAGAATCCAAACAGCAGCGCTATAAGAAAACTCCCAAAGGGAAAGAAACTCAAGCTCTGGCGGTAGCTAAATACCAGAAAAGCTCGAAAGGTCAAGAGGCTTTGGCTAAGGCTAGAGCCAAACACGAATCATCTGAGGCGAGAAAAGCTTACAAACGGGAGTGGATGAGGCGGCGACGGGAACAGCAGAAAGCATCGTCGGCGATATGCGATCGAACCGAGGATAGTTGATGATGTATTATTTTGCGTAGGAGGCACCCTTTGGTTTAACTTTCGTGCAAGCCGGTGCGAGCGCGATCGCGCACAGCTTGTATAATGACATCTGTTATATTAATCAACTAAAGAGAGCCGATCGTAAATGCTATCCAATCTCTACCTTTTGAGGAACAGAAAGATCGGCCTCTTGAGGTAGCAAACTCATCTTTATGGATTGGCATAATGAAAGCAGCATAAATCAATATTGAGCTTATATAACTAACTTATTTACCAAAACCATAAAACTTATCTGCTTTGAGCAGGTAGGTTTTGTTATTACTCGAAGAAGTGGGAATGTAGCTACTGTTGAAACGGATATAGCAACCGAATCGGCAATTAAGCCATTCTTAATTGCTCAAACCATGCTCAAATCATTGATTGTCTTGACTTCTTCCGACTGCCTGCTGCTATACCAAATTAAATATTATTTACCCTAGAGATTGCACGCGGCAGATTTTTGGGCGATATAACAACCAGACCATACTCCAAATGCCCCAAGCCATCCACCCAATCTACCTAACCAGGGGAGATGTCCAGCAGGGGCATTGAGGCTGAAAGTAAGATCGGAGTAGTTGAGCCAGTTTCTCATCTCCCTCCAGCCTACGCGATCGCCTAGCTGAGCTTCCGTATAATAGTTTACTTGGCCACCAAGTTCGAGCCAGATTTGTTTCTGGACGCTGAAACCGAAGTGACCGTTACTGTATTTTACCCAAAGGCGATCGATAGTGCATAGGTCTGTACATGGGAATTTCTGTATGGAATCGCGATTGAGGTTTCTTTGTTTTTCTCGATTAACTGTTTTTAGCATCAGGAGCCTTGTTTCCTCATCAGCCTCTCTCCACTTTAGTGCAGCCAGTAAATCTCGCAAGTGGGTGTAGTCCATTCCTACATCGCTAGGGAGAAAAAAGGGGTGTTGATTTGACATCGTGCTACCACAAAATTAATATATTTTGACACAAATAAATGAAATTTCAGCTAATAGGCAATCGCTTATGCTATTTATTTTAGCTAGCTGCTCCAAGTAATTTTTACAATAGATATCCCCAACATATAAACTCAACTGCGAGCGAATAAGATAAAATGGAGTTTTACCTTACTGAAATGAGTCAAGTGAGAGAATATATAGAAAAGCACCCATCCGAAACCCAAAGGTTAGTGGGTGTTGATTATGAGCAGTTAATCGAGTCGATCGGTCTTGCAGAAAGAATTGGCATCACCCAAAAAATCAAACTCGAAATACATTGAATATGGGAACAGTTTAATCAAACAAACCATCTACAGTTTGCCGAAACGCAATTAAAGCATGATTGGATTGTAGGGGTTTCAGGTCTTCAAATAGTTGAGTGGATATTTCCGGGGTAACGATCGTTTTGATTTCAATATTGGTGTTATAGCCAGCCATATCTCCCATACGTCTCCCATGACTGCCTGCACCCTGCGCTGGAATGATTGTGTAACCAGATACCCTTAATTTTGTTAGTAAGTTGATGAGTCGATCTTGCAATACCGCTTCACCAATCATGGTAACGAGGACACCGGA
>NZ_JACJUP010000950.1:0-2854 GCF_014748295.1 Planktothrix sp. FACHB-1355
ACATCTCCAGAAAAGGATCTCAAAGGCAGGCAGGATGCCTACCCCACAAGAATTTTTGGAGATATCTATTAGATGGTGGGTTACAGTGCGGGAAACAAACTATTTTTTTGTGTTTTGAAATAATCGTCCGCACGTAACCCATCCTACAAATTGTTAGTATGTTTTTCGGTCTACGGGACTTCGATCGGTATCAGCGCATTTTCCGGCAAATAACTGGAGAAACGATCTCCTTCCGAGAGAACCAAGATCAGCCTGATGGGATAATCTGGTTCAACGTGCAAATCTGCCCAAGGAACTGCCAATTCCAAACAACGGTCTAGGGCGACTTGGGCGCGACTGGGACGGGAATGCCATTGCCAATGTTCGCCAGCTTCTTGGAATAAGACAGAATTAGTCAGTAAGTTAATCCCCAAATGGTGACGGAAAAGGTAATTGAGGGGTGGTTCCTGGGGTAGATTTTGCAGGGGAATGGGACTGGTGGACATAGTGCGATCGGGATAGTACCAAAGTAAATTCAACTCTGGCGGACAACCTTTACCGGGTAGAATGCCACTTTGAAAATCTAACCGCAGATAGAAGTTAAGGTGATCGACGCCGTACCAAATGCGCTGGATCGCACTGCTGCGGTGCATTGTTCCCCTTGCACCACCAATTTCGATCCGACCGGCTTTATCCCAATCTTGTTCGTCGCCGATACCATCAATAATGGGATGAATAAAGCTTTCCGGTCGGTGGTCGCCTCGCGCTTCGTGAACTTCTACCGGTCGCTGCACATTCTCCGGAATTGGTAAGTTCAACGCCTGATAGATAGCAGCTAAATGTTCGCGGAACAGTTGGTCGAAAATGGCATCTTGATTGGAGGAATGTCCTTCGCCAAACCACCAAAACCAGTCGGAACCTTCTGCTGCAAACAAAGCTTCCCAAGCTTCGGGGTTATTTTCTTCAGTTGCTTCTGGATGATTTGCCAGTGTTTGTCGCGCATCTGTGAGGAGTTCCCAAGCGCGATTTTTCGCTGGGTCGCCGATCCAAGTTGTCAGATTACCATCTACCCAAGAACCGGTGTGCAGTTTTTCGGCGGGGATAGTTTCGGTGGGGGGGAATCGATCGATAAATTCCGATACTGTGACCAGCTTCAGTTCTTTGTGCGTGTTTAAAGTCTGATAAAGTGATTCCAGGAATGGTTTGCCGTCTAGTTGGTAATGTTCCCAGCAATTTTCGCCATCTAGGGCAATGGTAACCAGCCAGGGTTTTTGCAAGGCTGTACCGCCACCTTGACAGTATTTCAGAGAACGGGCGATCGCTTCCAAATGGCCCACCAGATCCGTTGCCGCTTTTTTCGGTTCCATCGACCCGTAGGTAAAGCCGATCAAATCTGACAAGCGGTGGTCGCGAAACACAATTGCCAAGTCACCAGCCGGTGTTTGCAAGCGATAGGGACGGTAAAGAAACTCCGGTTCCGTCACATTACCAGACCCATCGCGGTGGAAAAAGTGCTTGATGCTATTGCCCAATATCGCTTCATCGGAAACTAGCCATTTAAATCCCTGCTTGGCAACGTAGGGCAAAATTTTTGGCCCAACCGCTTGTTCCGAAGGCCACAATCCGCGAGGTTCGCATCCGAAGCGTTCTCGATAAAAATCCCAGGCTTTTTGTAAATGCCTGGGAATATCTTCCTCCCACTGGAAGCGACGCTGGGGTAAATTCATGTTGGGTACCGCCACTCGTCCGGCATTTGTATCGGCAAGCAAAGGTAAGATGGGGTGAGTGTAGGGCGTGGTGGTAACTTCTAACTGTCCGGCGGCTTGCATCTGACGGTGTTGGGGAACGATGCGGCGCATGATTTCTTGCTGTTTAGCATAAATCTGTTCGCGATCGCCTAAATTAAAACCTTTCCCCTTTTTCAACCATTGTGCAATTTGCGGGTCATCCCAAAACAAAGGGTCAATCCAAGCGAGATTGTGCCAAGCTAATAAATCGCTGTAGTCTTGCGGAATCCAATTTTCTTGACACCACGATCGTCCTTTTTCCTGTCGTTGTTCGTAAAGTTGGGCGTAGCGAGGGTTAGGATCGATGAGGGTGTGGTGATTGGCATCAAAAAAATGCTCGATGATGAATAATTTCTGTGCTTCGGTCAGCTCTTCTGTCGGTAAAAGCGATACTGCCAGGTAAGGATCGATCGCCTTTCCAGCAATATACTCTTCTAATTGCAGAATTAGAGAGGGAACCAGGTTCACTGTTTGATGCAGCTTGGGATAGCGTTCCAGCAGCAATACTAAATCCAGGTAATCTTTAGTAGCGTGCAGACGCACCCAAGGCAAATGGTATTCACCCATTTTAGGCACCAATTCCGTGGGATCTGCCAGAAATTCCCTGCTGCGACTCTTGTACAACGGTTGGTGCTGATGCCAGATGAAAGCGATGTAGAGGGGATGGGACATAAGGATTTTAGATTTTAGATTTTAGATTTTAGATTTTGGATAATCGGTTATTAATCCAAAATCTAAAATCGAAAATTACATGACCTGTTCGACTTCGGCAATTTCCGGGATCATTTCGCGCAGACGGCGCTCAATGCCCATTCTCAGGGTCATGGTGGAACTAGGGCAAGAACCGCAAGCACCTTGCAGTCGCAGTTTGACGACAGGGCCATCTAATTCGACCACTTCCACATTGCCGCCATCCGACATCAAGTAAGGGCGCAATTCATCCAAAACGGTTTCGACGTTTTCAATTGTGAGTTCCATCGTTTGAGACCTCCTTTACTTGCAGAATATTTCTTGGAGTTGCAGCTATGTCGATCCTAGTCCACTCAAGGATAAAAAATTTAACAAATATAGCTAGGGGATAGGGGCTA
>NZ_JACJUP010000951.1:0-2803 GCF_014748295.1 Planktothrix sp. FACHB-1355
GCTCGCTACTCGTTGGGAGATAACAAAGGAGCGGTTGAAGATTATAATCAAACCCTCGGTATCAATCCCAAAGATGCCGAAGCATACAATAATCGAGGTAATGCTCGCGCTCTCATGGGAGATAGTAGAGGAGCAATTGAAAACTATACTCAGGCTATAAATATTAATCCCAATAAAGCTAATGCTTATTATAATCGGGGTTTAGCTTATTATTCTATTGGCGACCATCACAGAGCGATCGCAGATTTCGATCGAGCGCTTGAGCTTAACCCTAATTACGCCGCAGCTTACAATAACCGGGGGCTGGCTCTTCGCGATCGCGGCGATATCCAGCAAGCTTTAGAAGATTTTAATCAAGCTTTGCGATTAAATCCAAACTTATCTGAAGCTTATGTCAGTCGAGGTTTGGTACGCTCGGATTTAGGGGATAAACAGGGAGCGATCGAAGATTTTAGCAAAGCATTGCAACTCAATCCCAAGGATGCTAGAGCGTACAATAGCCGAGGATTTGCTCGCTATAGAGTAGGAGAAAATAGGCAGGCGATCGAAGATTTTAACCAAGCTCTTTTACTAAATCCCAATCTCAGTGCAGCTTACCTGAATCGGGGTCTAGCGCGTTTTCATCTGGGCGATCGATTTGGCGGAATTGAAGATATTAACCGCGCACTTCATCTCGATACAAATAGTACGCCAGTCTTGCAATAAGTAGCTGGGCAGAATTATGTACCCTACGGTAAGGCTTCGCCTACATCTGCGGTTAAATTTTAACTAGCGATTTCAACACACAATCCCATCAATTTTCTGGTTATCAAATGATAACCAGAAGTTGGGTTTCCGAACATTTTCACACAGTGACGGGATGCCTTACCTCAACGATTTCGCCAGATAAACTGAAAGGACGGACTTCCGTGATTTTAACTTGTACCAGTTGACCTTTCAGTTGAGCGATATCGCTGCTGAAAAATGTCAGGCGATTTCCGCGAGTTCTCCCCATTACTTGAGTTGGATCTTTGGGGTTTCGATCTTCTACCAACACTTCTTCAATGCGATCGAAATAACGTTGCGATCGCTCAGCTGCTTTTATGCCAACTAAGTGATTGAGGCGCTGCAATCGATCGACCTTCTCCTCTTCGCTGAGTTGATTTTCCCACAATGCTGCTGGTGTACCCGGACGAGGGGAATAAGCGGCTGTGTTCAACTGGTCAAAACCAATATCTGCCACTAATTTGAGTGTATTCTCAAATTGTGCTTCTGTTTCTCCCGGAAAACCGACGATCGCATCGGCGGTAATCGACGCATCCGGCATATAATCGCGAATTGTATCGATGATGCGACGATATTTCTCCTGGGTGTAACCGCGTCCCATCGCCTTCAGCACTTCGTTATCGCCAGATTGGAAGGGAATGTGAAAATGCTCGCACACTTTCGGTAATTCAGCACAAGCTTTTATCAGGCGTTCTGTGAAATAACGAGGATGGGAAGTCGCAAAACGAATGCGATCGATACCCGGTACATCGCTTACATAGTAAAGCAAATCTGTCAAGGTGTGTTTGTGACGACCTTCTGGCGTTACTCCCGGCAAATCTCGACCGTAGGCGTCGATATTTTGACCGAGTAAAGTTACTTCCTTATAACCCTGACGCCCCAATTCTGCCATTTCGGCGCGAATTGCCTCTGGCGTGCGCGATTGTTCCACACCGCGCACGTTAGGAACGACACAGTAGGTGCAGCGTTCGTTGCAGCCATAAATTACGTTCACCCAAGCTGTGACGGTGCTATCCCGTCGCGGTTTGGTGATATCTTCCATAATATGAACGGGTTCTGTGGCTACGACGCGATCGCCCTCCAATACCTGTTCGAGCAAATCTTTGAGGCGATTGGCGTGTTGTGGCCCCATCACCAAGTCTAACTCTGGCACTCGTCGCAGCAGCGCTTCCCCTTCCTGTTGGGCGACACAACCTGCCAATATCAGAGTCAGGTCGGGTTGTTCCTGCTTGCGCTTTGCCTGTCTTCCCAAGTGAGAATAAACTTTATGTTCGGCGTTATCCCGAATTGTGCAGGTATTGTAGAGAATGACGTTGGCATCGTTGGGATCTTCCGACCACTCAAAACCCATATCCTCCAGGATACCAGCCATGCGTTCGGAGTCGGCTTTGTTCATCTGGCAGCCGAAGGTAGTGATGTGATAGCGGCGAGGAGAGGTGGTCATGGTCAGTTACGGTCAAAAATTGGCAATTTGTTTATAACCCTTATAAATTATAGATTTTGCCTATCTGTTTTGGTGGTTTTTTTCGGTTATTGAATGAGTGGATTTTGGATGAGTGGATTTTGGATTGACTCTGCAAAGCTCGAACTGAGCTTGTAATTCGGCACAATTTTTTGGATGATTCCGCTTGAAATTGCTGGCTTAAAACCCGTTTTTTCAGTCAGCCTTGATTTTGAACTGGTAATATGCTTGCAGTTCTATCATTTTTTTATATCGAGTATTACCTTCTTATTAATTTCAGTAAATTTATCTAGTCTCAATTCTAGCTTGCTACATCTAAAGCTGGGTTTATCTCACATAATTGATGTAGTCTTACTAATTATTTATAATATATACCTTGCGATGGATGTAGAAATTAATCAATTATATTTTAAAACTAAAAAAACGCAGATACCAGAAAAATTTTCGTTATCTACAAATTACAGAAAACCATCTGTTACAATACGAAATAATTTTATAAATTGCGATCGCAAAACTAGAAGTTTTGTTCGATCGCGCTCGCTATGGATGTCTTAGGAACTCGATTATGCTGGAAAC
>NZ_JACJUP010000952.1:0-2851 GCF_014748295.1 Planktothrix sp. FACHB-1355
CACCAGAAATTTTATTTATTTCTCATCAGAAGTTAGCACCAGATTGGATGGAAAATGAAGCTTGTCCCGTTCCTCCAGAATTAGTTATTGAAATTATTTCGCCGGGACAAAGTTTTGGGCAATTGGCTAGCAAAGCAAGAGATTATTTGGATGCAGGGGTGCTGCGAGTTTGGGTGGTAGATAGTCAAGCGAGAAGCATTACAGTTTTTTATCCTGATGCGCCACCCCAGACTTATATGGGAGATACACTGTTAATTGATTCGCTGTTTGATGGTTTAGAAATTACGGCTGAGCAAGTTTTTCGATTAGCAAGGATATAGCAAAAGTCAAAAGAAATAAGATGTGTATGTGTATATAAACCTCGGCTGGGCGAAGCATTCGGGGAGAAAGATTGTTCATAATTGCGATCGATTGTCGCCCGAATGCTTCGCCCCTACATAATAAATATTTCGTTCTCAAGGCAAAATCGCAAAAACTCGCGCCGGAAAACCAGAACCATTTTTAGGTTTGGGAAAAGATACGACTACCACAGCACCCGCTTCGGGTACTTTATCCAAATTCGTCAATAACTCAATTTGATAACGATTCTGCTTGAGAATATAAGTTTCTAGCGAATAATCATCTTTACTCGTAGCGATACCTGGGTCAGTATCAGTCGGTTCGTGACCGGAAGCAGTAATCTTTCGCGTTTCGTAAAGATACTTGAGAACTTCCATACTCCAACCGGGATAGTGTGCCACTCCGTTGCTGTCTTTGTTCTGCATCGCCGCTGCATTGGGCCAGCGTTTTGACCAGTCGGTTCGCATCGCCACAAACGCGCCTTCAGGAATAAGGCCGTGTTTTGCTTCCCAAGCCTTGATATCTTCCATTGTTATGGTATAGTCTGGATTCTGCGCCACCTTTTGGTGAACGTCAATTACCACCAAAGGCAAGATCATCTCCTTCAAATCCAATTTATCGACTGTACGCAAACCCTTGATAAAATGTGCTGGCGGGTCTACGTGAGTTCCCCACTGTCCGGCGTGACAAAACATTTCCGCCCAGAAACCAGCACCAAGCTTACCGACATTTGGTTCATACCAGTAAAGAGTTTCCCGCTTCTCGTCCGGAAAACCTTTCCAGTGGGGTATACCCGGTTCAAAAGCGTGAGTGAGATCGACAAATTGTTTGCTTTTGATTGTCTGGTAAGCTTCTGCAAGGGTAGGTTGTTTGAGTTGTTTGGGACTTACCGCCAAAACTATCCCAGCGCCCAAACCTGCCATCACCAGTCCACCGGCAACCAATGCGATCGTTCTCATCTACTTCTCCCCCAACCTTAAGAGCGATTGAAAAAAATCATAAGGCACTGGCTGGCTGTTGACCGATAAACTCAGTGAACTCAGCAACAAAGCGTATTAATTGCTACAAAAATCTGCGAATTTGCGGCAATCATGAAAGATGACGCCAGATATGGTAGTCTCTAACGGTAGCTTGGAGAGAAAAGGAGCAATCAGGTAGATAGCAGAAACCCCAATTAACTCGGCTGTAGATCTCAAATGCGATCGGATAAAGCCAATACCACAAATAGCAAGTGGAAGACTTAAAATACAGAATTATTTTCTCAGAAACAAATAGAGCTTAGTTGAGGAGTCAAGAAATTGAAAAAAGTTGAAGCGATTATTCGCCCCTTCAAACTCGATGAAGTTAAAATCGCCTTAGTCAATGCCGGCATTGTAGGGATGACGGTTTCGGAAGTTCGAGGTTTTGGACGCCAAAAAGGGCAAACCGAACGCTATCGCGGTTCCGAATATACAGTTGAGTTCCTGCAAAAACTCAAGGTTGAGGTTGTGGTTGAAGACGATCAAGTCGATCGCGTCGTTGATAAAATTATCGCCGCAGCTAGGACGGGAGAAATCGGTGATGGTAAGATTTTCGTCACCCCCGTCGATCAAGTAGTACGGATCAGAACAGGGGAAAAGAATACCGAAGCGATTTAAGTAGAGCGGGGGAGGTAAAAGTCAAAAGTCAAAAGTCAAAAGTCAAAAGAAAGGAGTTAGGGGTTAGGGATTAGGGCGTCGGGAAAGTCAATCATTCAAAATTTCTCCCTCTTCCCTCTTCTCTCTTTATCCTCCCTCTTCCCTCTTCCCTATCCCCTAGCCCCGACGCCCTAATTCCTTCAATAGTGCTTGGAAAGCTTTGCCCCGATGACTGATCGATCGCTTTAACTCCGGTGTCATCTCCGCAAAGGTTTGTTGTTCTTCGGGAACATAAAAAATGGGGTCGTAGCCGAAACCGCCTTTACCGCGAGGCTGATGGAGAATTTCCCCCCGGCAAATTCCTTCTGTTTGCAGGAAAATAGAACCATCAGAGCTGGCGATCGCAATAGCACAGACAAATTGAGCTTGTCGGTTTGTTTCGCTACCCAATTCCCGCAGCAGCCGTTCGATACGTTCCGCGTCGGTTTTGTCGTAACGAGCAGAATAGATACCCGGTGCGCCATTCAAAGCATCCACAGACAAACCGGAATCATCTGCGATCGCCCATTCACCAGTTGCCTTTGCTACCTCAGATGCCTTCAGACAAGCATTTGCCATAAAAGTATCGCCGGTTTCTTCAATTTCCAATTCGTCTGGCTTCAGGCGCAATTCTAAATTTAAATCTTGCAAATAAGCTTGCATTTCCTTCAGCTTACCTGGGTTTCCTGTAGCTACTACTAATAATTTCATCTTTCTTCCTTGTCCCGATCTTTTATTTCACTGCGGTAAAAATTCATCATCCGTGACTTGCGTTAGCTCATAAGGACATTGTGTGGGGAATATCTCCAATGACAAATTAGTTTCAGCTTTTGCTTGTTTCACTGCTTGCGCGTAAC
>NZ_JACJUP010000953.1:0-2850 GCF_014748295.1 Planktothrix sp. FACHB-1355
GGCAGGTTTATCCATGTATTTCCAAAGCCAGATAAATCAGTTTTACTGGATCTATAGCTTCTGGCCAGAACCAGTTAATCCTCTCAACTCCTATAGGGGTGGGTTGCACGACAAACCACGACCCAACGGTTAGGTGTACAGACAGTTTCCTACTTAGAATCTTCCTGTCCCCATAATAAGTAGTTGGAATATAACAATCATAAGGACTATCCAGTCGCCGTTTTTCTTGTTCAGTTTGTTTTCTTTGAGGAAGTCAAATCGCCGTGTCCTCCAACACACTCCGACAAAAGCCATCCACAACGATCGCACCAGGATTTAACTTTGTTCAGACGATCGCTAAAGTCACTGGCGGAACTCTTCTGAGCGTCACCATGCTAACCAGTTCCATTGTAGCTGGCGGGCTGGTTGGCCTAGCGATTAGCTTCCGCAACCTCCCAGATGTGAGGATTATGGGCACCTACTCTCCGTCAGAAACAACTCACATCTACGATATCAAAGGCAAGTTGCTTGCCAGTATCCACGGTGAAGCAAATCGCGAAGTCGTCCCCCTGGACAAAATTTCTCCCGAACTCAAACGAGCTGTGATGGCTATTGAAGATAGCCACTTCTACCTGCACCACGGCATTAACCCAAGCAGTGTCGGTCGCGCCATCAAAGCCAACTGGGAAAAAGGTGGGGTCGTAGAAGGTGGTTCGACGCTGACCATGCAGTTGGTCAAAAATATATTTCTCAATCACAAGCGGGCTTTTAGCCGTAAAGTAGCAGAAGCGGTGATGGCCATACGCTTGGAGCAAATCCTTACGAAAGACAAAATTTTAGAGCTATACCTGAATCAGGTCTACTGGGGTCATAACAACTATGGGATTGAAACCGCTTCGGAAAGCTATTTTGGCAAGAGCGCTGCCGATTTAAACCTGGCGGAAGGAGCGATGTTGGCAGGTTTAATTCAAGCTCCAGAAGAGTACAGCCCCTTTCTGAACTACAAGAAAGCAAAAGCCCGACAAGCACAGGTTTTGGGGAGGATGAGGGAGCTCAATTGGATTACCGCCGAAGAAGAAGCCGCCGCGAAGAAGCAAGTGCTTAAATTAGGTAAACCTACCTCGTTTCAGAAAAGTTTGCTTCCATACGTCACCGATGCTGTCACTCAGGAGTTGATCCAACGCTTTGGACGCTCTACGGTGGAAAAAGGCGGGATGCGAGTTCAAACTACGATTGACCTCAATTTCCAACGTATGGCGGAAGAGTTCATCGGTCGCGAACACGCGAGATTGCAACGCCGCGGATTGTGGGGTACGGAACTGGCTCTAGCAGCAGTCGATCCCCGCACCCATTTTGTCAAGGCGATGGTAGGAGGTTCCGACTACAGCAAGAGCCAGTTTAATAGAGCTACTCAAGCTCGCCGTCAGCCAGGATCTGCCTTTAAGCCGTTCGTTTATTATGCGGCGTTCGCTACTGGTAAATATTCGCCGGAATCTACTGTCTACGACACTCCTGTTCGCTATCGCGATGGCAGTCGCGGCTACGCTCCCAGAAACTACGACAATACTTTTGGTGGAGCGATGAGCATTCGAGCCGCACTACAAGTATCGCGTAACGTTCCGGCAGTGAAAATGGGACGGGCTGTGGGGTTGGATAAGGTGATTGAAGTTTGCCGGACTTTGGGCATTAAGAGCCCAATGGAACCTGTGATTTCTCTACCTCTGGGGGCTATTGGTTTATCGCCGATGGAAATGGCCAGCGCTTATGCGACCTTCGCCAGTACCGGTTGGCAATCCGATACCACCTTCATTGTGCAAGTGACTGATTCTAGCGGCAACGTGTTACTGGACAACACGCCCAAACCCAAGCTAGTTCTCGATCCTTGGGCAGCTGCTTCTATTACCAGCGCTATGCAATCCGTAATTAATAGCGGTACTGGAAAATTAGCTCAGATCGGTCGCCCTGCGGCTGGGAAAACTGGTACAACTTCTTCAGAAAAAGATGTTTGGTTTGTTGGCTTTGTACCGCAATTGTCTGTGGCTATTTGGATTGGTAGAGATGATAACAGACGTTTGGCATCTGGTGTAACGGGCGGTCATTACGCCGCGCCGATTTGGCGTAATTTTATGCTTAAAGCGATGAATGGCGTCTCTGTGGAATACTTCCCATCGGCTTCCAAGTTTAAGCGTCCTCGTCCCTAAGAAATTTTAGATTTTGGATTTTAGATTTTAGATGGGTAAAGTTGGTGCGAAGCGAACAATTATCAGAAACTGACAAGCCGCCCAATCATCTAAAACCTAAAATCTAAAACTCAATGGGACTAGGGCTGCTTTTCCAGTTCTGCCTTCATACGCTGGAGGGTAAAACTCATTTGGTCAAACATTTGCTGGGGCGTAATCCCAAATTGACCTAACTGAGTTTTCAGTTGCTGCACGGTCATTTGAGCCATGAAATCTTCGGAAAGCTCAAAGCGCTTCATAAAAATGCGATAGCGCTCCATCATCGCTTCCCATTGCTCGATGAACAGCTTTTTGCCCTCGCGGTCAAATTTGCCGTAGTTATTGCCAAGTTGGATGAGGGATTGATAATCCTCAGCTAGTTGCTTTAGTTCTTGCTGAACAATCTCAGAGTCAAAAAATCCCATTGCGCTTCCATTCAGTCGAAAATTTGGATTAGTGGCTAATTCGATCGCATCTGCTACAATTCTAGTCCAGTCTGCAATTATCTTTCCAAAAATTTGCCCAAAGGTCGATCGCGATCGATTTTTTTGGCTCGACCAAGCTTCAGATGGAGGAAGCAAATTAATATTTTGACACTCCTCGACCTCAAGGTACGAGGATTCTTGGGCTGAATCCTGCCGCCACTAAGTAA
>NZ_JACJUP010000954.1:0-2799 GCF_014748295.1 Planktothrix sp. FACHB-1355
TAAATACAGGCAGCTAGCTGTGTACCGGGTTCAAATAAATGACCCGTAATTTCGATGGGAGATTTGACAATTCTGCCAAAGGTGATAAACAAAATTGGATAAATTCGCAGCGTTTCGTTGCAAACAGCAGTAAGATAGGGTAGTTTGGCAAAAGCCGCTGGATCTGGGTTATTACCAAGGCTATCTATTTCTTGCAGCAACTTGTCAAGCACACCCGGTACGCGGTGAATTGAATATAGCGCCCAAGCTAATGATGTGGCTGTTGTTTCGTGACCGGCTACTAAAAGCGATCGCAATTCGTCGTGCAATTCTGCATCTGTCATCGGTCGATCGTTTTCGTCACGCGCAGACATAAGTAAGGAGAGGATGTCTGTGCGGGATGGATCTGGTTTTTCTCGACGTTCCTTAATTTCCGCATAGAGGAGTTTGCTAATTTCTTGCTGGCGATGCAAGAAGCGACCCCACGGACTCCACGCACCTAAATCTTTTTGCAGTACCGGAAAGAAAAGTAAGACGGAATTGAAAGGCGAACTGATCTCATCTAACATTTCTGACAAAAGTTGCCGCAATTGTTGACTGCGAGTTCCTTCTTGCAAACCAAACACAGCTTGTAAAATTACGCGCAGGGAAATTTCTTGCATTACCTCGCGAACTGAGAATTTCTGACCGATTTCCCACTCGTCGGTAACTGCAAGGGTGATATCTTGAATTAGCTGACCGTAGGTTTTCATCCGTTCGCCATGAAACGGAGGCATCAATAATTGGCGTTCTCTGCGGTGGCGATCGCCATCCATCAACATCAGCGAATACTGTCCCAGGATTGGTTTGGCTAACTGGTTCGCAGGGCCGGTGTCAAACTGTTTGTAATCGGCTGTAAAAACTTCTTTAATCGCTTGTGGGTTGCTTAAAAAGACGATCGGCTTTCCATTCCCGCTTACCCACAGTGAGAACATATCGCCATATTTTTTAGCACAATCATCCATCAATGTCAAGGGGTTAGCAACCCATTGGAGTAGCTGTACAATTTCCGGAGTTTTCGGGCCTGGTGGTAGTTTCATGGCGACTTTCCTGAGAGAATTTTCGCTGTTGAATCTAAGCTAGCAATTATAATCTTTAGGGTGAGCCAAGACAGACTTCCCCGTAGATATCGCCTGTTCGATAATATCGACGGCACGGCTAGCTTTGCCGGCTCGACGAATGGCTTCTTGCAACCTGAAGGCATTCTTTTGATAAGAATCTTCTGTTAGTACCCGCTGTATAACGGCTCTCAGCTTGGGAACGCTCAATCTTGCCAAAGGCAGCATTTCTCCCGCACCAGTTCGAGCTAAACGAGTGGCTATACCAGGTTGTTCGTTAGTAATAGGAATCGCTACCAAAGGTACGCCGCTGCTTAATGCTCCCAGTACAGTATTCATACCTGCATGAGTAATTATTAAGCTGGCTCTTTCTATTAGTTTTTGGTGCGGTGCAAAGGGAACCACCAAAGGCGAACCGGGCAAGCTCAAAGATTCTTGACTGTTTGGGTTTCCCAAAGAAATTACTAGCTGTGCGTCTAACCCCAAACAAGCCTCAGCAATGCTGTGAAAAATTTCCCATTTGCGGTTTTGTAAAGTACCTAGAGAAGCGTAAATCAGCGGTCGATCGGTCAATTTTTCCCAAGGAAAAGAGAGGGACGGGAAGGAGACGGGTTCTAAGCCGGATGAATCTTGAAAAGGCCCCGTGTAATGGAAGCAAGGGGATAAATTAACTCGCGGAAAATCAAATTCTGCCGGAAGTTGGCATATCTGAGCAAGTTGAGAGTAGGCATCTTCCCGTTTGGAATAAGGGGCTAACTGCCATTGCTGCCGCTGCTGTACGAGAATATTCCAAATTGGTTGTGTGATGCGATCGATCAAAAAGTTTCCCGCTTGGTTGCGAAGACGCGCCCCCCATCCCTTGCTGTAACTCCAGGGTGTAAAGTATGGAGGAACTCCAGCTTCCCGATTAATTAACAGAGCATTACATACTGTGATGAAGGGAAGATTCAAGAAGTCAGCAACCGTTCCACCTGCTGTTGAAACTTGGTCTACCAGCAAGGCTTCTACACCTATTAATTTGAGTGCTTCTGGAGCTGACCGGAAAAGCATAGCTGCTTCTTCTTGTAGCCAACGCACTGTAAATTTTAGTCCGGCCACTCCGCTCATTTCTCCTAACTGTTTATACTTTCGTCCCAATGTTCCGAGCGGAAATTGAGATTCTCCAATCTGGCAAAAGTTCAATCCCGATTTCATCACTTTTTCTTCGATATCGGGAATACCGAAAAGGGTGACATTATGGCCGCGTCGTTGTAATTCTCGGCCTAAGACGCACATGGGATTGAGGTGGCCGATCGCGGCGGGACTGATGATGCCAAAATGTGTCATAAGAGATTGGTAAATGGGGAATAGAGACGGAGGATTGGCAATTCGCAATTACTAATTTTCAATTGCCAACGCCAATTTTTAATTTTTAACTTTTTAATTTGCTTCCTACTGCGCTAGGCTCAACTGGAGACAGCTACCAGGGTGCGAGATTTTACCGATCGCTCGCCTTTTACAACTAGCTGAATGCTGCGATCGGGTGCTGTCACCAAACCGCGACGTTTAGGTTTGACTTCGCGATTATCGGCAAGTTCCAATTCCAAATGCGAGAGGATTTCGGCCAGGACTATTTTCATTTCAAACAACGCAAAAGCAAAACCAATACAGCGCCTTGCGCCACCCCCAAATGGCAAGAATTCATAGGGAGAAAATTGCCTTTCTAAAAATCTCTCTGGTTTAA
>NZ_JACJUP010000955.1:0-2843 GCF_014748295.1 Planktothrix sp. FACHB-1355
CTTTCTCTCTACCTCGCTCACCTGGAAAAGGTTATATCATATCGTGTCCGGTTAAAATTTAACCACAGATGAAAACAGATAAACACAGATGAACACAGATGTGAGGGCAAATTTTTGACGCTACTGATGGAATCAGTCATTATATCAATCATCAAGAAAAAGATTGATAAATTCTCCATAAGCCTCTTTCATAGGCAATTCATCATCAACTTTGATGCGGCGTCTTTTAGTCACAACAGTTTTATTTTCAATTGGATTGAAACCTTCTTTTTCGTAAGTTTCCCAGTACAAACCAACGCCTCTTCTTTGCCAAGTTGGTAAATCGTTAAAATTTATCCCATTTTGAAATAACAATTCGTTTTTGAATGCTACTGATTGATTTTCAAGAGTAGTTGTTGCTTCGGTAACGCTTTTGCCGGATTTACGTAATGTCCAATAACTCCAACCATTTAAAGCACAACGAGTCGCATCGGCTTGTCGCCATCGAAAATAATCAATTACTTGGGATTTGTTTGCACCCAGCCAAACGCGACTGTCGAAATTTACTATAGTTTGGGCGGCGTGAGTGAATGCGGTGCTGGCAATACTGGCAGAAATAGAAACAATTTTTTCTAAACTGCGATCGAACAAATCCCATTCTGGATCGAACAGCACAGAAATTTCATCGCTTTCTGTATAGGCGTAAACACCTTGGAGTTCTTCCAATAACGCCTTGGCAGTTTGTACCATCAGTTCGTGAAACTTGCGGTCAAACGGTTTCTCGAAGCGCGACTCGGTGAACCTGGAAAAACTGCGTCCATCGACGCGAATTACAGTCCACGCGCCTGGTAGCAGACGTAGGGAGTGGAAGTATTCGAGCGATCGCATTTTTTTCTCAAAATTATCGCTATCCATCCTTCACCTCATTTTCTTGCCACTCGCGCACATCAAAACGAAAGTTTTCAGCCACTCGCACGTAGAAAAGCCGATCGAAACCTTCCGCGTAACAGGGGCGTACTAACCTTTTTATTGTGGCGTAAATTGCCACATCCGGCACTTTCGCCTTACCAGAACGTAGCTGATTGCGATCGCAACAATTTTTCAGTCTAGATTCAAAGTAATAACCGATGATTTCAGAACCGTACATTTTGCCTATCTGAATTATAGATGCCCGCTCTTCAACAGTTGCATTAGTGTTATCTACAACTACCGATCGTCCCTCTTTTAGAGACGCTTCGATCAGCTGTGCTTGCCTTCTGGCTTTGTTTCTGTTATTACGCATCAAATCCTTGCTGACAAGCTCGTGAGTTGTGGCAAAATGAGTGCGGAAAAATGTACTTTTTCCAGAAGCTTGTAAGCCGATAAAAATCATCAGTTCCATACTCGATCGCGTCGGGGTTAGGGCGTCGGGGCTAGGGAAGAGGGAGAGAGAGAGGGAAAAGGGAAAAGGGAGGAATTTTGACTTTTGACTTTTGACTTTTGACTTTCCCTAGCTCCTAGCTTAAAGCTGCAACTCTTCGATCGAAGCATTTAAACCGTTGCTGTTAAGCTTTTGCAGCATTTCCTCAGCTTCAGTCCGATCGCTATAAGCACCCACCTGCATCACCGCTCGTCCGTTGGAACGAGTCCGAAAAGCTCCCGGTACAAGCGATCGCAGCAATCTCTGCTGACGCGCACTACCGACATCCACAATCACGCGGTAACGCAAACCAAGCGCTACAGCACGACTGGTAGAACTGGGACGGGGGGAGTATCTGCTTTCTTGCGGAAGCGGATTATCCGGAGATATCGCGACTGAAGGTAGGTTATTGCTATTAGAAACAGGAATTTCCGATCCGGGAACGGGTAGCAACCCTGCTTCTACGCCTGAATCTGGAAGCGTACCTCTACTTTGTCTGACAGGCTGTGTAGAAAAGTTTGCACCTCGATTATCTTCTCTTGTGGAGGAGAAAGAGGGGAGTGAAGGGGATACATCGCTGGATCTGGGTGGCGGTGCAGTAATCTCCACCGGCTCTGTTTGGTTGGCTGGTGGCGGTACGATCGCAGTGGGAGTATTGGGACGCCGCGAGTTTGGAATAGTTTGCCTTACTTGCACCGGTTCGCCCGAAGATAAAGGTGGAGGAACGGGAATTTGTACAGCACCACCCGATCCGGAGGGAAAATTATTTGTTGACCTTGTTTGTGTAGGGTTGGGGATAATAGTAGAGATCGCGGTCGGTGGCGGTTCGACATTTTCCGGTGCAGCGGCGACGATCGTTCCTGATAGATCCAAGCGTCCGCTTATACGACCTCCTGCAAGTTGATTGCCAAACGCGGGAATAGTTTGACTGGAAGTTTTACCGTTGATGTCAAGGCGACGGTTGTTGCGAAAAACGTTGCCTCCAGGTTGCTGAGCGATGCCCAAATCAGGACGAGCTTCGCCGATCGCTACTACACCATCTCGGCTGTTTTCCTCAATTGTATTGCCCCGCAACACAGGTTGAGCTTTGTTCTGCACCACCACACCGTCTATATTTTGGGTGATGCGATTGCCAACCAGCATGGGTGTGGCGGTGTGACCGATATTAATCCCAAATCCAGTCCTTTCAAACACATTTTCCCGCAGTTCGGGTTTAGAGCTGTTGTAGATGGTAATGCCGTTAGCACCATTATCGGCAAAGTAATTGTTGCGAATAACAGGCGCACTGCTGCCGGTGACAGAGATACCGTCGTGGGAGTTGCCGATAAAAGTATTGTCAGTCACTAGAGGACTGCTGAATTCTATCCACAAGCCGTAACCTCGTCGGTTGGAGTTAGTGACTGTGACTCCCACAATTGCCGATTTATCTGCTGCTAGAATGGCGATGTTTTGGCGAGCAAAGGTG
>NZ_JACJUP010000956.1:0-2841 GCF_014748295.1 Planktothrix sp. FACHB-1355
ACCAGTTCAGTAACTTTCCGGTTGTCTACGGACACGAAGGTATTAAAAATGCTTCCACCGGTTTTCTAGAAAAGTGCGAAGGTGTACACCACCACATTAAAAATATTTGGGAAATAGGAGAAGATACCGTAGTCGTCGAAATGGAAGTCACCTACTTCCGCCACGACGGCAAAATATTTACGCTTCCCTGTTGCGACACAGTTCGCTTTAAGGGCGATAAAGTGCAAGAATTGCGGATATATATGGACATCAGTCCGGTGTTTGCCGACTGAGACTGAGGTTGTGTTTGAATAAGTTAGCCCCAACTGCCAACTAAAAAGTTGGGGTTAAAAGCCGCAAAGTTCACAGTCAGAGAAGTTGAGTAGGTTTTCTGTTCTGGAACTCAGTAGTTAGCTGAATGCCTGGAAATTACTCAGAAAGAGCCAAAATAATGACCGCAGTTAGGAAAAACACGAATTTTTTGCGTACCTCTTTAATCTCTGTAGTTTCAGCAGCTACTCTCGCATCTGCTGCTGCTGCAATGCCTGCGGCAGAAACCTCGTCACCGGAGGTAGAAACCCCAGCAAATGCTGAAGTTGTTGAGCCTGAAATTAATGCGGAAACTTTAATCCTAACCGAGCCACAGTCGCCAGCCGTAGCGGAGATTAACGCTAACCCAAACGTAGCTGTTTTTCCACGCGAAAATGCCGCTTCTGTTGCCTCAATCCAGGCAAACACTTTTCCAATTCAAACTAATTCTAGTTTTTTAGCGCCATTTAACAACACCAGCTTATTAAAAAGCACTGCTTTCGATCGCGAAAATTCTCCTTCCCAGCTGCCTGATGTCGTCGAAACCAAACAATCCATATTGCCAACTCAGACAAAGCAGCTAAGGGTAGCGGAGATTGAGCCTAACTCCAAGGAAACCGTTACTGCACAAAACACGGCTGCTCCTCAAAATTCCCAGACAAGAAGTTCCGCTGTCGAAAGCGATACTAGGCTCCAAAATGGAACGAACAGATCCAAACCAAAAAACCCTTTAGCTCAAGTTACCTCAGTTTCCCAGCTTTCTGACGTACAACCTACAGACTGGGCTTTCCAAGCCTTGCAGAGCTTGGTTGAGCGCTACGGTTGTATTGAAGGGTATCCCGATCGCACTTTTCGCGGTAATCGGGCAATGACCCGCTACGAATTTGCCGCCGGGTTAAATGCCTGTTTGGAAAAAATTCAGGAACTGATCTCCTCCGTTAAACCTTCCGTTTCCGAGGCTGACTTAAACAGTCTGCGACGATTACAGCAAGAATTTGCCGCCGAACTGGCAACACTGCGAGGTCGTGTGGACTCCCTAGAAGCTCGCACGGCGAAACTGGAAGCAACCCAATTCAGCACCACTAGCAGATTGCTGGGCAATATCAGATTTCAAACAAACGCTTATTTTTCGGGCGAAGGTGATACGGAAACAATCTTTCAACATATTGCCTATTTGGGTATTTTAACCAGCTTCACCGGTCGCGATTTGTTGCTGACTGGAATTGGAATTACAAACACTGTTTTTCCCGATTTGGCAACAACTAATGCGGGGAAATTTGTCGGCTCAACACGCGAAGGTGCTGCGGATGCTTCGGCGTCCGGCGATACCGGAGATGCTGCTAGAATCATCACTTTGCAGTATCAATTCCCACTCACCGATAAAATAAATGTCAACGTGATTGCGGGTAATCGGTATCGTTTTGACCCGCTCACAGCTCGTCGGTTCCTGCCATACTATCAGGTTGGGAATGGCCCTGCCAGTACTTTTGCTGAGGCACCTCCTATTTATTTGCTCGGTGGTGGAGCTGGGTTAGCCATCGATTACGAGATGTTTAAAGGAACGGTGCTAACCTTAACTTACATATCGACATTTGCTAACGAACCTGGTTCTAAAGCTGGGTTGTTTAATGGCGATTATGTAGCATCAGCCCAAATAAATTACAATCCCGTTCGGAAGTTTTTCTTGCAAGGTGTATATCAGAACGGTTACTTTGGTACCCGCACATTTCCTGACGGTCAGATTGGCAATTTCGGCTTTAATAACGGTCAATTCTTCCGAGGCAATGGTTTTATAGGTAGTGCCCTGGCAAATCGCTTTGACGATCCAGGTGTGTTGTTCGATGAAGCATCTGCTGTTTCTACTAATGCTTATCATGTGGGCGGATATTACGAAATTACCCCTAAATTCGTCATTGGTGGCTGGGTTGACTATATCAAAGCTAGGCTGATCGGCAAAGGTGATGCTGATATTTGGACTTATTCAGCTCAAGTTGCATTTCCGGATTTGTTTAAGCAGGGAAATTTGGGGGGTTTAGTTGTCGGTATGGAACCTACTCTGACCGGTTTCAAAAAGGGCGATCGCTATGTCGGTACATTCGACAACGATACATCCCTGCATATCGAGGCTTACTACAGGTATCAGGTGAACAATAATATCTCCGTTACTCCATCGGTGATTTGGATTACAGCTCCTAACCAAGATGCTGATAATGAAGACATTGTTATCGGTGGGGTTAGAACTACGTTCAACTTCTAGTTGTCAAACTTAGTTTCACTTATCCCTACTAAGGCGTCTTACGTTCCTCCGTTTAAGGCAAAACTAGATAGACGGTCACTGGCCAGTCAACAATTATAACTACCAGTCGATCGCTTTCAAATTTTGCCTTATTTGACGAGCGGAAATTTTATTTGAGTTTTCAAATAACATCTTGTTTAGTTGTTTCCACTCTAGAGCAGATGCCAAGATAAAGTGAGCAATAAAATTAAGTTAAACAACCTCAAAATCTGGAAAAATTTACTATCCAGAAGCGAATCTATTTGCTTGTGTCAATA
>NZ_JACJUP010000957.1:0-2794 GCF_014748295.1 Planktothrix sp. FACHB-1355
TACTTTGAGAGTAGTCGCATCTCCCAGATTTGCTGTATTTAGTGCTGTTTCTGGTATTTTCAGTACGGCGAGATCCCTAGTTTCGTCTCTTCCTTCTAAAGTGGCAGAAATGGTTTGCCCTTCTGGTAGGGTAACCCTAATTTCTTCGTCGCGGTTGATGAAGCGATCGGTAGTGACGATAATTCCCGGTCTCCAGTGAACGCCACTCGAAGAGGTGCGTCGCCTACCGTTGATTTGCACGATCGCTTTTGAGGCTTGTTCTACTATATCGGCTAAGTTGCCGGAAAATGCCTCTAATATTTTGCCATTGTTCGATGCAGAATTAGTCATGTGCTTTTTCAAACATGGATGTAAGATGGATTGTTTGGAAACCGATGGTTTCTGGTGCAATCCGACCTATTTCTTTTTAAGATGCTCTATTACCAGCTGCTATGACATCGGATAAATGGGCAGGTACGATCCTAGAAAAATGGCTAGGTAGATGAAAATTCTGCAACACTTTGCTCGATCGAATTAACCAAGCGAGTAATATCGCATCATGAAAAAAGCCATCTTTCTCTGATTTGAACTCAGCGCGATACTATCTTTCGGGATTGCGATCGCCACAGCATAAACATAATAAATGTAGCGATCGCCAACATAGCAGCAGCAATTTTGAAGGTGGACTGCACCCCGAACACAAGGGCATCCGGGGGCGCATTCGTTACCTTCGCGGCGGAAGATTGCATGAAAACTATCGCCGCAAAAATCGCTCCTAATAGGGGAACGCCCGTAGTTTGACCTAGTGTGCGAGTCAGAGACAGCAAACCAGAGGCAATACCGAGCCGTTCTGGTGGCACAGAACCCAAAATAGCGCTGTTATTGGGGGATTGGAACATTCCCAAACCAATGCCAAAAGGCGCAACGCGCACTATGTAATCGATATCCGTCATCTGAGCGTTGAAGGTACTGATACTCAAGCATCCCATCACCATCAACGCCAAACCGATCGAGCTAATCATCCGGGTGCCAAAACGGTCTGATAAGTTGCCCGAAAAGGGAGCGACAATTCCTCCTAGTACAGGAGATACAGCCAGCAACAATCCAACGTGCGGAGTGGGATAGTGCAATACCAGTTCCAGAAAGAAAGGAATAATGAAAATGGTGCCGGCAATCACAATAAATACAAGAATTCCGGTCAGCAAACTGAGGCTAAACTGACGGTTGTGGAACAGAGACAAATCTACTAAAGGGGAAGTACTCCGGGATTCCTGCCACAGAAAGATTACCAGACCGAAGATGGCGATCGCCAACAACCCCAGCGTCATCGGATTGGCAAAACCTGCATCCTGTCCGTGCGTCATACCCAAAGCAAAGGCAGTCAGGGCGATCGTCATTACCACCATCCCAAACCAATCAAACCGTTGTCGAGTAGCTTGATACTGACTTGGCGGTACACTACGGGCAACAACAAAACTGGCAAAAATACCAATCGGAACATTCACCAAAAAAATCATCCGCCAGTCAGACAGCCCAATTAGCAGTCCACCCACTGTTGGGCCTAGAGCGATGCCTAATGATACGATCGCGCCAATAATACCCAATGCCCGTCCCCGCTCAGAACTGGGAAATGCTTCCGTCACCAACGCCGCTCCCAATGCCGAAATCATCACTGCTCCCATACCCTGAAGTGCGCGGAAGCCAATCAGCCAGCCTACTCCAGGAGATAATCCACACAGTAGCGAACTGATGGTAAACACAATCAACCCGCCCAGGTAAAGGCGTTTCTTGCCGATCGTATCTCCCAGTCGCGCTGCCCCTAACACCAGTGCCGTAACTACTAGCAGGTAGCTCAATACTACCCATTGAATAGTAGCAAAGGTGGTTTGAAATACCTCGACTAAGGTTGGTAGGGCAATATTCACAATACTGGTGTCCAGGGTGAACATTAAAACGCCCAAACCAACACCTAACATGACCCACCATTTGGCTGAGGTTGGCTGAGGCGAGGAGGAAAAATCAGGAGGTGGATTAGAACTCATATGTTGGATTTTGCTGATAATAGTTAGAGTTGAAATGTTACTATAGTTAAGAGTATCCGCTCAATCGCACAAAACGCTCTGGCTGTGGAGTTAACTATCCACCTGAGCCGTAAGAAAGTGTTACTCAATCGGGAAATTAACTTAGCTCAAAATCTTTCAGTGTAAGAATATGATTGCCCCAAAATTTAACAAAATCAATTTAATTTTATTGAGCGTAAGCAGTTTGGTGATTTTGTTGGGAATATCCGCTAACTTGATTCCAGGTGGATCTTCATTGTCTCCAAAAACCCTGGCTCAAAATGTTCGAGATGGGGAAGCATTAGAACAACAAAAAGCGGCTCAAGTTATTCGCCACTATTATGACGCGATTAACCGCAAAGACTACAGAAGCGCTTATGCAGATTGGGCAGGAGAAGGCTCTGCTAGCGGAAAATCCTTTGAGCAGTTCAGCAGAGGTTTTGCAAATACTGCATCAGTTAAGGTAAACATTGGAAAACCGGATAGTATAAATGGAGCAGTAGGCTCTTTATATGTGACAATTCCTGTGACTCTTACTGCTACAAACGTTAATGGCACAACTCAACGCTTCACAGGTATCTATACTCTCAAACGGATTAATGATGTTCCTGGCTCGACTCCAGAGCAACGGAGGTGGCATCTCTACTCAGCCAGAATTATTCTGGTTAATTGACTAGCAATTTTAGATTTTAGATTTGGGATTTTGGATTAAAAGAATTTTTGGATTCATGCCCCACTCCTTGTGGGCGGAACAA
>NZ_JACJUP010000958.1:0-2839 GCF_014748295.1 Planktothrix sp. FACHB-1355
TGCCGCTCCCCCCATATGCAGAATATTAACTCCTGCCTGAGTCCAACGCCATGCAGTATTTGTACCGAAACGGCGTCCGCCAAACTTGTCGTGGTTTGTCGTAATGCCTTGGTACTGTAAGCTGTTGTACTTGTAGACACCGGGCTCGTAAATTATCTTAGGATTACCGGGCAATCCTTCCACCGAGCCTTCATCGAATAACTGACTGCTAATCAATACCACATCCGATGGTACTTTAGGCGATCGATATCCCGCCGTGCAACCCACCGTCCGAAATGGATTGACTAAAATGCGCTGGTTACTACCAGTAAACAAAAAGCAAGTGTGGCCCAGCCACTGGATCGACAGCGACCCCCCTGTTTGCGCCCTGACAATTTGAAATCCCGAAACCCAGGTAGTTCCTACAGCTGCGAGCAAACTCGCTCCCGTGTAGCGCATCAATTGTCGCCGTTTCATCCTTCCGCTCCAAAAACGCTAACCTTAAACCGAGGTACACCCGATACTTTCTTGAAGCATCTATCCCATGCCTCCCTCATCTGCCGCAAAGCATACTGAGGAGAGCATTTAGAGACTTCGTAATACCAGGGATTATTTGGTTTAACAAGTGCCACTAACCATTTGTGTACGTCAATCGCACTGGGGAATTTTATTTTTTCATCTGGATTGGCTTTGTTGTTATCAAGAATCTGTTTGGTTAAGCCCCAAAGCGATCGATTATCGCAATCTCAAAGTCTCTTCAGAAAATTTCTCAGTAACTGTTTCCCAGAAGTGGTCAAAATACTTTCTGGGTGAAATTGCACCCCTTCAATATGCGGATAGTGGCGATGTCGCACCCCCATAATCGTGCCATCCTCCACCCAAGCTGTAATTTCCAACACTTCCGGACAAGTTTCCCGGTCAATTACCAAACTGTGATAGCGCGTTGCCAAAAGCGGATTTTCCACTTCCTCGAAAACGCCCACACCAGTATGATGCACCTGAGAAGTTTTACCGTGCATTAATTCTGGAGCAGAAACGATTTTACCGCCAAACACCAGACCGATGCCTTGATGACCCAAGCAAACTCCTAAAATAGGGAGGTTGGGGCCCAGATCTCTAATTATTTCCGGAGAAATTCCCGCATCTTCGGGTCGCCCTGGCCCAGGAGAAATCACCACACCAGCCGGTTGTAGTTCTTTAATTTTCTCTAGGGTAATTCGATCGTTGCGGTAAACCTGAATATCGGCTGCTACGGGAAACTCAGCGCCGAGTTCTCCGAGATACTGAACCAGATTGTAGGTAAAACTGTCGTAATTATCGATGACAATAATCAAATTTTCTACTCCCGACTATTGTTCTAGCGCCAGGTCGATTGCAACAGAGCGATCGCCGGCGGCAATAGCAGCGCAAGAGCCACCAGCACAGCTGCCAGGGCTGAAATTAAGACAGCACCGGCGGCGCAGTCTTTAGCTATTTTGGCTAGCTCATGATAAGTCTGCTTAACGGTCAAGTCAACCACAGACTCAATTGCCGTATTCAATAACTCCATTGCCAGAACTAACCCAATAGTTACTCCGATCAGAGATATTTCCGCACGGCTTAAGTTTAGGAAAATGCTCAGGCCGATCGCCACAGCACCGATAATCACATGAATGCGAAAGTTGCGCTGGGTTTTAAAAGCGTAACTCAGTCCCGCCCAAGCATATTTGAAACTGATCAGTAAGCTAGTGGCAACCTGCCATGCCAACTCTCGGTCTCGCTGTGCAACGCGATCGCTTTGGTTGGAAGTCTCTGTCGAGAGTTCGCTAGGCATAGACAGGGAATTGGTAGCTGTAACTTTACGGCTTTGGGACTTTGTTTTTTTTGATGAACTCAGCTGTTCATTAAATTTCATTTGCACACAGCGACAAAAGGAATAATTTAATCACCCCATCGTAACCTCTGCACGAGCTAACTGGAAGTTTATCCAGTTTGAATGTTTAGGCCGATGGATTCCAGCAAAGTAGCTTGAGCCAGCAGCATCCTATTCAAGCTCTCTTCGTCCGGATGATCCCAGCCGAGAAGATGAAGCAAACCGTGAGCGGCTAACCAAGCTAGCTCGATTTGCAAAGGATAGCCCTGCTGTTGAGCCTGTCGCTGGGCGGTATCGACGGAAATTACTATATCACCGATATACAAAGGTAGGGACTCCCACATTTCATCTAGCTGGGGAGAGTCTACCTCCAAAGCCGCAAAAGCCAGAACGTCTGTCGGCTTATTTTGGTGGCGGTACTGGGAGTTGAGTGTCTGAATTTCTGCATCGTCAGTCAAACGGAGACTCAGTTCGTAGCTTTGGCTTGGGGAGATATCCGGTTGCAAAGTTTCCAACCAAGCATGGAACCAAGTTTGCCAGGTGTCGGCACTAATTCCCGTTGACTGGGAAGATGTTTCCAAACAATCCTGTACGCTTACTTCTACTTCCACACCTCTTCCTCTCAGCGAGTTAGGTAGGAAAGACCGATGAGGACGCTCAGCAAGGCAACGGTTGTCAGTACAAAATGTTTTAAGGAAGTACCCCGCTTTCGCACCATGTTACGCATTGCCAGTTTGACGTAACTGGGTTGAGGTTCGGTCGCAGACGCTGATGCTGAGGCTGTTGCGGTTTCGGTTTCTGTTTGTTCCGAGACTTCGGTTGCTGAAGATGATTGGCTCATGGGAATTTTGGATTCTAGATAAGAGGATTTTAGATTTTAGACAATAGAGGGAAAAAATTCTTCCTATAAATGTAACAGTTTGTTTAGCAGTTAGTAGTTTAGCAGGAGGAGCAGGGGAGCAGGAAAGCTTATGGAGTGGGGGAGTGGGAGAGCTTATGGAGTGGGGG
>NZ_JACJUP010000959.1:0-2757 GCF_014748295.1 Planktothrix sp. FACHB-1355
GGCGAGTACGCTGCTGCTGCTAATAGCAAGTCCCAGAATAAAAGCCCGAATGGGTGTGAAGATCGTCTTGAGTGTATTGGTTTTCATAAATTTCAGCCGAGCTATGCTAATATTAACATCAATAATTAAATATAATAGCTCAATATTACTTTTCGGGTGGAGCGGACAAAATTATAGAAAATTGTAGGTTGGGTTCTTGCGATAGCGAAACTCAACAAAGTGTTGGGTTTCCTAGCGTCAACCCAACCTACGAAAACTAGAGAATTGTAGTGTTGGGTTTCCTAGCGTCAACTGTGCCTAATCTACCCTACTATTAAATTAGTTTTTATTATTACAAATCTAATCCAAATTCCCAAATTATCTCATTCACCATTGGGTAACGCACCCTAGTAACTTGTAGTTATTTTATCACTTGGCACGCTTCCCAATCGCATTTTGATTTCGAGAAATTCTCGCACCACATCTTTGACATCTCGGAGTTCTCCTTCAACTAAATAGTTTAATTTTCGCATTTCGTCTGCCGAAATCAGACCGTCTAGTTGCTGAATTGCCTGACGCAATTGGGGATATTTTTTCAAAGTTGCAGAACGGACAATGGGAACGGCTTCATAGGGAGGAAAATAATGCTTATCATCCTTTAAAACGACTAAATCCAACCGCGCAATTTGCCCATCAGTTGAATTCCCAGCTACCATATCGACTTGCTTTTGGATTAGCGCTCGATACATCAATCCTAAATCCATCACGCGGGGTGATTTGGCAAACTGTAAATTGTAGGTTTTAGCCAATCCGGGAAATCCATCTTCGCGTTCTAGGAATTCGTAGCCAAATCCGCCTCGCCATTGCGGTGTATACTTTATAGCTTGGGAAAGTGTTTGAATATTCAAATCTCTCGCATCTTTACCGCGTATAATTATAGCAAAAGTATTTTCAAATCCGAGCGATGGCATTACCTCTAATTCAAACTGTTTGGCGTAGGCTTGTTGCAAACGCTGATAAACAATTTTGGGATTGCTAATCGGTTTCTGTTTCAAAACACCAGTGAAGGCTGTTCCCGTATATTCGACATAAGCATCGATTTGACCTGCTAAAAGTGCTTTGTGACAAACATAGGTAAATCCCAAACGAAAGCGACGGTCAACTTTTAAATTAGTTTCTGTTTCGATTTGTTGGGCTAAAATTTCGGCTAAAATTTCTTGTTCGGTGAAATCTTTAGCGCCGATAACGATATCGGCACGATTGTTGCTGACTTTGGGGGTGCAGCTGCCGATCGCTAACGTCAAAGTTAAAACCAAAAGGCACAATACCAAAAATATTTTTTGTTTCATTTTTCATTTTTCCTTGCGCCAGTTGGTGTTAAGCGATTTTCCAACCAACCGATCGCCAAATCGGCGACGATCGCTATGACTGCGGCGGGAACTGCACCGGCCAGAATCAGTTGATTGTTGACTACCGAGATACCTCGAAACACAAATACACCCAAACCTCCAGCACCGATCGCCGCAGCAATGGTTGCGATACCGATACCGATCACTGTCGCGACGCGCACTCCCGCCAAAATCACACCCATTGCCAAGGGAATTTCTACTTGAAATAGTAGTTCTCGATCGGTCATTCCCATACCGCGTCCAGCTTCTCGAATTGCAGGATCGACGTTGCTAATCCCTACGTAAGTATTGCGGATGATGGGCAAAAGGGAATACAAAGTCAGGGCGACAATTGCTGGGGTGTCACCAATTCCCCCTATGGGTGGCGGGATGGAAATCAGAAAGCCAAATAGCGCCAGACTGGGAATGGTTTGCATGATGTTGGCCAAACCTAAAATCGCTGGGCTGAGTTTTGGTTGACGGGTAATGAGAATGCCAAGGGGAATGCCCAGGAGTGTCGCGATCGCAATCGAAATTCCCACCAGAAATATGTGTTCGCCAGTGTGCGATAAAATTTCCGAACCGTAACGAAATAAGAAAAAATCTTTCATAGTTTTGGCAAACATTCCATAAAAGCTTGTGCTTCTGGTTGTGGCGATCGCAAAAATTCTTCCTTTGTCCCCAACAGCACCAAGCGTCCTTCTGCCATTAAACCAATTCGCGATGCTAAAACAAATGCTTCTTGGATATCGTGGGTGACAAACACAACTGTTTTACCCAATTCTTGTTGCAGTCGGCGAAACTCTCTTTGCAATTCCACCCGCGTGATCGGATCGAGTGCGCCGAAGGGTTCGTCCATCAGCAGCAGCGGCGGATCGGCTGCTAGTGCGCGGGCGACGCCGACGCGCTGTCGCTGTCCGCCGGAGAGTTCGTGGGGATAGCGAGTTGCAAATACTTGGGGATCTAATCCAACTAAATGGAGTAATTCAAATACGCGCTGATGAATGCGATCGCGACTCCAACCTTCTAAGCTTGGCACTAATCCCACATTGCGTTCAACGTTGAAATGGGGGAATAATCCAGTTTCTTGAATTACATAACCGATTTGTCGCCGCAACTTAATCGGATTCCATTCCACCGTACTCATTCCTTGTACGCGCACTTCACCTGAAGTTGGTGTCAGCAGGCGATTGATGAGCTTCATTGTGGTTGTCTTACCGCTACCGCTGCGCCCCAACAATACCAAGATTTCGCCACTTTGGATGGAGAAATTGAGATCGGATACTAAAGGGCGGCGGTTTAAGCTGTAGCTGACTTCGCTGAATTCGACAGCGATCGCGTTATTCTGGGGCATCAGTAGGGGCTAGGGGCTAGGGGCTAGGGGCTAGGG